>JAFAAT010000278.1 GCA_023426425.1 Bacteroidota bacterium
GTACTGGCCGATGCCCAATATTCATACAAAACCCGCTTCGAAGATGGTATAGGCACAAACCCTGAGGAACTTATGGCCGCAGCCCACGCCGGCTGTTTCTCCATGAAACTCTCCTTCGTCCTCGGTGCCGCCGGCTTCAACCCCGACGAAATCACCACCGACTGCCACATCACACTCGATAATGGCGCCATCACAAAAAGCGAACTGATTGTAAGAGCCAAAGTACCCGGAATCGACGCCTCCAAATTTCAGGAATGCGCCGAAGACGCCAAAGCAAATTGCCCCGTCTCCAAAGCCTACAACTGCGAAATCTCCCTCGACGCCACTCTTGTCTAGTCTCACCAGGCGATACTTCTTCTAAAGAATATCTCACAAATAAAGGCCCCAGCCCGGGGCCTTTTCCAATAGAAAAACCCTATGGCGGCCTTGAAAAATTATCTGAAAACTCAAGGGCTGCTTATCTCCACTTTCGGTATGAAATTAGTATCTTCAACTCCCACGAAAAACCCAAATCTTGGTTGCATAGTTCACTGCTCATAGCTATCCAATCGACACTTTCCCCCAGAGACCTTATAGAGACCTTATAGAGACTTTTTAGAGATCGCTCCAGGGACCTACGCCGCTCCTCCAATGATCCCCGGTTCTATACCCCAGATTACTACCTGCTATCCACCCGCCTTCAATACCGCTCCTACCCGGTAATTGCCTTTATCACACTTACTTCTCACGCTTGCTTCACTCGCGTCCCACCCGTCCCTCTAGCCAACGCCAACGCCAAAGCCTTCGCCCTGTCGTCCCACTCGTCTCCCTCGTCCCACTCGTCGCAGGTCCCCCCGTCCCTCTAGCCATCGCCTTCGCCATAGCTTTCGCCAAGTCACCCCCCCCAACTCCCTACTTTTATTATTTTTATCTTATGAACAACTTCACAATCACCGCCAACTTCATCGATATCTTCCGGAAAACTACTTTCCCGGCAACAATCGAAGTCTCCAATGGCCGCATCAGTTCTATCACCTCAACCTCCCAACCTGCCGAACACTACATCATTCCCGGCTTCGTCGACGCCCACGTCCACATCGAAAGCTCCATGCTCGTTCCCACCGAGTTCGCCCGCCTCGCCGTCACCCACGGTACCGTCGCCACCGTCTCCGATCCTCACGAAATCGCCAACGTCTGCGGCAAACAGGGCGTCCAGTTCATGATCGATAATAGTAAACAAACTCCCTTCAAATTTTTCTTCGGCGCACCCTCCTGCGTCCCCGCCACTTTCTTCGAAACCGCAGGCGCCGTCCTCAACTCCTCCGCCATCGCCGAACTCCTCGACAACCCAGACATCTGGTACCTCGCCGAAATGATGAACTACCCCGGCGTCCTCTTCAACGATCCCGAAGTACTTGCCAAGCTCCAGGCAGCCTGCACTCGCAAGAAACCAATAGACGGCCACGCACCTGCCCTTCGCGGTGAACAGGTAAAACAATACGCCGCCGCAGGCATCACCACCGACCACGAGTCCTTCTCTCTCGAAGAGGCAGTCGACAAACTTAACGCAGGCATCAAATGCCTCATTCGCGAAGGCAGCGCAGCCAAAAATTTCAACGCACTCATCCCCATACTGGAAAACAATCGCGGCAACGTAATGTTCTGCAGCGATGATAAACATCCCGACGAATTAGTCATCCACCACATCAACAATCACGTAAAGCGCGCCCTCGCCTCCGGTTACGATCTCTACGACACACTCTTCGCCGCCTCCGCCGCCCCAGTACTTCATTACAACCTTCCGGTCGGTCTCCTCAGGGTCGGTGATCCAGCCGATTTCGTATTAATCGACAACCCGGACACCTTCAACATCCTCCAAACTTTCATCAACGGTCAGCTGGTCGCCGAACATGGAAACACGCGGCTTCAATCTGTTCCCGTCACACCCATCAATAATTTCAACACACTTCCCATCACACCACAGCAGTGCTCCGTTCCCTGCACCGACGCTTCCAGCCCGCTCCGCGTCATAGAAGCCATCGAGGGTCAGCTGATCACTAACCAGCTCCTGCTGCAAGGCAAAATCGAGAATGGCTGTTGGATAAGCGACCCTGAAAACGATATCCTCAAAATTGTTGTAGTCAACCGCTATCAGCCACACACTCCACCCGCTATTGCCTTCATCAAAAACTTTGGCCTCTCCTCCGGTGCCATCGCCTCCACCGTCGCACACGACTGCCACAACATCGTTGCTGTAGGTGTAGATGACACTTCAATCACAGCCGCAGTCAATGAATTGATCAAGGTCAAAGGTGGTGTCTCTGTAGCCGAAGCAAATGGTCAAACGCATTGCCTCCCCTTGCCAATCGGAGGTCTCATGAGCGGTGAGGATGGCTACGAAGTCGCCAGGAAGTACACCCTCATCGACGAAAAAGCAAAGTCTCTCGGCACTCCCCTCAAAGCACCATTTATGACTCTGTCATTTATGGCTCTGCTTGTCATTCCTTCTCTCAAACTCAGCGATAAAGGCCTCTTCGACGGGAATAGTTTCAGTTTCACACCTCTGGAGTCGAACACCTTCGTTGAAACCTCTCAAACTACAGCATGAGTACATTCCCCGTGAATCCTGTGTGAACTTCCTTCATCTGCTATTGCACTCTCATCTATAAATATTAATTTTCACCTGGGAAGCAACGCGATAGCAGGTAAAAGGAGAGCCTGCATAAAATAGTTGCTGCACGCAAACACATAATTTTGATCAGATGAAACACGTGAGTATCATAATACCCGATGGAGAATGCAGCATCACGCATATCGAGGCAACACACCACATACTATCAGAAGTAAATAATTTCATGAAGCAGAGGGACCTTCCTCCCGCCTTCGACATCCAGCTGGTAGGACTCCGTCGCAAACCGCAAATCAAAAAGCGTTGCTACACTGTTCGCCCCGATCTCCTCTTCTCTGAGCTAAAGAAAACTGATCTCATCATCATCCCCGCTATTCAGGGAGATATCGCACTGGGCCTCGAACTCAACAAATCACTCATCCCCTGGCTCATTCGCCAATACAGCCTCGGCGCAGAAATCGCCAGTCTCTGCCTCGGTTCCTTTGTGCTAGCCTCCACAGGCCTGCTCAGTGGACGGAAATGTACCACCCACTGGAGCGCAGCTCCTATCTTCCGCTCCATGTTCCCAGACGTCGATCTACTCCCCGATCAGATCATCACAGACGATGCAGGCATCTACACCAGCGGCGGCGCACTCTCTTTCCAAAACCTGCTTATCTACATAATAGAAAAATATGCTGGCCGCGATACCGCCATCCTCGCCGCCAAAACTTTCATGATCGATATCGACCGCCATAGCCAGTCGCCCTTCATCATTTTCACCGGTCAGAAAGAACATGACGATGAGCCAATTTCCAAAGTCCAGGACTTCATCGAAAAAAACCACCAGGAAAAGATCTCCGTAGACCAGCTGGCAAGAATGGTCGCAGCCAGCAGACGCAACTTCGAAAGAAGATTCAAAAAAGCTACTTCCAACTCTGTCCTCGAATACCTCCAGCGCGTAAGAATCGAAGCAGCAAAAAAAAGCCTGGAATCCTCCAGGCTCAATATCAGCGAAGTCATGTACCAGGTAGGCTATTCAGATATGAAAGCCTTCCGCACCACATTCAAGAAAATCACAGGTCTCTCTCCTCTCGAATATCGCAACAAATACAACCCTCGAATGCTCGAAGTGCAGGAACTATAGCTTCATCAGCTTGCCCGAACTTCTCTTCCCGCCGTTCGCAATTATCGTGTAATAATACACCCCCGGAGCCAGTGCCGATGCATCCACCATGACTTCCCTGTCTCCGACCACACTGGCCCTGCTAACTTCTCTTCCTGTCTGGTCGTAGATAGCTATCACTCCATCTTCCTCAGAACGCATCATCCAGTAAGTCCTTGCAGGATTTGGCGATACGTCCACCCGGACATCACCTACCACCTCACCAACTGAATTGCTCGAATTGGTTATCCTCACCAGGTAGGTCTTCAGATAGTCTGTGTAAAATACATCTCCGCCTAGTTTTCCAATCTTCCTGAAGTTATTAAATCCCTGTGCCGAGTCAAATGTCATCATGATCCCGGTCGTAAGCGAGTAGGCAATCATAGTTTGATATCCTGCATAGCAGATCGTATTGGAATCTAATGCCAGCATGTTTGTCGACTGCGAGGGAACATACTTCCTGTCACTCAGTGTCAATGCCCCGTTAGCATCTAAACTGAATCGATAAAGCGAATCATTCGACTGCGCAAACAGGTGACTACCCCAGGCATCCATCACCGGAATGGCAATGGCACTTGTGGTATTCACGACTAATGAATCCAGCAGCGTCACGTACGGCGCCCCAGCCTGCAACTGATACCTTCTTATTCTGTTTCCATTCAGCTGACCGGCCACAAAGCAGTACAGTTTATCACCCACCACATGTATCGAGCTCTCCGCAGGCATCGCAACACTATCTACTTGTACTATGGCCGACGGATCCGCCACAGAATAGATGTGCAACCTATAGGAGAATCCATCTACATTGTTCAATGTAAATAATAGGTCGTCCCAGAGTTCAGCATCGAATACGGTCGGATGCAAACCAACTACTGGATAAACTAAGGGCGTCGCTGGTACGCTAAAATCCACAGCCTGCAGCTCATAGTTATAGGGATACACAACACCTCCATCCTGCAGCAGGTAGTCCGACATGGCTGAAATGATAGTGCTCTGCAGAGGTCCGCCGAACCCTGTGCTGCTCAGCGGTAGCAAGTCCAGTAGGTAGTTATTTCCGCCATACCGCAGCCCCACCACTTCACCAGTAGGTAGCTGTTTCATATCAGAATAAGCGGTATCAATTTCATCAATCTTTGTCACTGTCAACTGAGCCTTCAATGAGGAGTGAAACAGCGCAAAAGCCGCCAGGATAGTTAAGGTCTTTTTCATTGCTCTTTGTTTTAATCAAAGCTATTCCCGATACTCCTTCCGCTAACTACACTGTCTACCCAATTCATGGCACTTTTCGGACTTACTGGTCCCAATCCCAGAGTTCATCAGTTTGCCCATAAGAAAAAGCACAGCCCACTCCTCTCGGAAATGGGCTGCGCTCACTGACTCTTATCTACTAATTGACTTTCTTCAGATTATCATCCGGCATCCTGTCCACAAGATAATTATACGGGTCTATCCCCACTTGATAGGGCTTCTCCTTTACATGGAAAGTAAACACCGTATCCCTCCTGTTTATCCTCACCCGCTCCAGCAGCAATGGCTTCGGCAGCACATCCTTTTCTTTACCCTCGCCAAACACCGCCACATCTATGAAATCATTCACCGGCACCGCCTTCTCCTTACCCAGCGTATCCGAATAATACTTCTCAGCCACGGCTTTCAACTTCACCTCATATCCATCTCCCTTCTTCACAAAACTCGCTTCCTCCACTCTGTTTGAAAACAATGTTATCTGCTCAAACAAATCAGTCACCAGGTATTGAAGCGTATCGGGCGTCACATGTCTGATCGCCCTCAAAGCCGACAGCGCCGTAGGGTAGGGT
>JAFAAT010000072.1 GCA_023426425.1 Bacteroidota bacterium
CAAGCTTAACGAGCACCGCACTGATGTTGGGATGCTTAAACTCTACGGAACCGCGCTCCCGGTTCGGTAGTGATTGCAACAGTTGATTCCTATGTGCAGTCTTGTTGAATGGCACCCCGGTTAGTTCCTTCGCCAACATGGAGAAATAGTCAGCAACAATCAGGTCCACCTCTTCCTGCAACCAATCGGCCATAACTTCCTTTTTGGTAAAAATACTAGCAGGTGACTTAAAAGCAAATGTGGCAGCCGTTGAAGCTTTTATGTTTGCGGCATGTACAAACCTACAGCCAAAGGCTATTTCTCGGGGTGCGGTGGAATGGAGCTCGGCATGATGCTATCTGGTGTGCAGGTAATCCAGTCGCTAGACCTTGATAAAGAAGCGACAGACTGCATGAAGGCAAACAGGCACTACTTTTCGCATGAAGTATTGACTGAAGACATCAAAGTCAAGACGGTATTGGAGCAGGCGGAGTCAGACATTATCATCGGCACCTATCCCTGCACCAAATACTCTCCAATTGCTGATATACATGGCACCCGCACTGGCGATGACCTGTTCTTGCATTTCTTCCGGCATATAGCCATTGCACGGCCGGAGATATATGTGGTGGAGAATGTGCCGGGAATGAGAAAGTTTAAGGTAGTGATGGAAGCCATGACCAAGCTGCCGGAGTATTATGTCAACGTGTTCTGTCCGGTGGATGCTGCATATTGGCTGCCGCAGCGCAGGAAGCGTTTGATATTGATAGGCAGTAAAAAGCCGTTTGACATCGAGGCTCCAAAACCACTTGCTATGAAGCCCAGGTTGAAAGACATTTTAGAGAAAGACCCTGAAGTAGATCTACCTGAATATGTGCTTCGTCGAATCAAAGGCCGCTATCGTGATCTGCCCATAGTAATTGATCCGGAAGATGCGGATGCACTAGCCCCTACCTGTGTGGCACACTATGCCAAGGACCTGAGCACACGCTTGGTGAAGGACAGCAAAGCGAAGCACGGCGTTCGTCCCTTTACCATTCGGGAGTATGCGCGTTTACAAGGTTTTCCTGATGATTTTCATTTCCCGGACCGGAGGAGCTCCTATCGCCTGATAGGAAATGCGGTGCCTGTGCAGATGGGGGAATGGGTGGGCGAAGTGACTATGAAATATTTCAACTAAAACGCCTGTCTATGCTTTGAACACATTGTTATTGTGCCACTCAATAAAGGAGCTATGTGGCTTGTCAACTACTTTATCGGGCAGATAAAGCAACTGCTTCCCGTGATATTGATAGTACTCCTTCCCATTCTCAAACTCTTCTCTTATTCGCTTGCTAACTTCAACATTGAACTGATCTGTGATAGTGATATAGCCAGCATCATATAACTTGTGCATGTCAGATCGCAGCAACAGTGCATTAGAGATAAGATGAGGTCCGGACTCAGAGTAGGGCTTGATATGGCACGCTTCCAATACTGGTAAGGTTTTCTCCCCTGTTATGGAACACCGCCTTTTATACGCATCTGTTACTAGTACGCGAAAAGCACCTTGGCCGAGCCGCACCTTTGATAATACAGACTTGCCATATTGCGGCGATTCTGACTCTTCAACGATCAGCTGATTCATTTTAGGATCTCCAACTGCATCATATAAATACCTTCTCAGAACATCCTCTATGTGCTGCCAGAGCTGGTTGTCTAGCGGGTGTTGGGTATCATAAGACTTCCCTTGAACAATGCTAGAGCTCCAATTGTCAGGTACCGATATCCAGTCCTCCTTTTTAAAAAAAATCGGATTAGTAAGTACGATGCATCCTATGGTAGGATTTGGATCAGCCCTATCCTTTCTGTGCGCAATAATCATCCTTCTCAGATCAAAAAATGACTCGCACCCGTTGCGGTTGCCGAAAGTGTCCCAGGCCACCGAAAGCGGTAGAAAAGTATGACTGGAGAAGAAACCAATCCCCGCTATCGCATTGAGTGGACTCTTTAACTTGAAAAGAAAAGGCGCACCACTTTGAAGAACTCTGAAGGTGGTCTTACCTCCCGGCTGCCAAAAATTTACGTCCTCTGGATTGATACGACTTAGGTAGTTGAACCAATTAATATCGGTGACTCCTAGATAGAACTTCATTAGCAACTATAAAGCATAAATATGCAACATTATTATTGTATTCTAGTAGACTCTACCTTTAAGACCTTTTATTACTTTTATCAGGTGAGCGACCTGAAAAACTATCTTCGCCAATTCCAACACCTCAAAGTTGACCGCTCTACAGGTGCACCCGCTCCCCACAAGCCCATCCTGCTCCTTGCAATCATCAATAGCATTGAAGCAAATGAAATCACCGGCAACAGGATTTATATCACTCCACAGTTGGTGAGCCGGTTTAAAGATCTATTCCGTGTTTATGGTGGCAGTTTTACTCCTAACTTCTCGCTGCCGTTCTATCACCTCAAGTCTTCTAAATTCTGGCACCTTCAAACCGTAGTTGGGAGGGAAATATTGCTCACTAAATCTCTTTCCATTCGGAGTTTCGCACATTTAAAGGAGGTAGTTGCCTACGCGTTTTTTGATGATGCGCTTTTCACCCTACTTATCAAACCTGGTAGTCGTGAGATGCTAAAACAGTGTCTGCTGCAGACCTATCTAAGTACGCAGTATCTTCCTGAAGGAAACCAATACTCCCTCTTTGCCGAAGTAGAGGAACAAATACTCACCGAATCACCGGTCAACTACAAATCCAAAATTGAACTCGCTGATGAGGAGGAAATATTCGTCCGCAGTGGTGTGTTCAAAAAGGTCATTCCGCAGGTTTATAACTACACCTGCTGTATTTCCGGCATGAGAATTATTGCGAACAGGGAAGTGCAAATGGTAGATGCCTGTCACATTGTTCCTTTTGCTGAATCACATGATGATACGGTCTCCAATGGCCTTTCCTTATGTCCGAATCTACACAGAGCCTTTGATCGATTTCTCATTTCCATTGACACCGACTACAGGATAGTGGTCTCAGAAAGCTTCATGGAACAGGAAGACAGTTATCCAATTAGGATATTCCGAGGTAAGGAATTGCAGCTTCCAAAAGATAAGAAGCACCAACCTTTGCAGCAAAACCTACACTGGCATTATGAGCGGTTCCTGTCCGTCAACTCCCAGCCACAGCCATACTCATAGCTCCCGTTCCATTCCAGACTGATTGAGCCCACACCTGCCCCCGCTATTTCAGTCTGGCCGTCCTGTACCAATAAAAACATCCCCTGCAATGACATAGCACCTTTTCTCACCATTGCTCATTAACTTGCTATTGCACATGCTCACCCGCTGCCTGTTCATATTGACACTGCTAGGTCTCTTTGCCTGCAAGAGCAGGAATCAGAACTACGTCTACTCCTTCTACCACTGGAAAACCGGAAACGACCGGCGGCCACAGGACACTGCAGAGGTCCGGCTGATCAATGAATACGGCATCGAACATTTCTACCTCCACTTCATGGACGTGGACTGGAGCGAGAACCTGGGCATACCCGTACCGCTCACGCAGGTCTACCCACGGTCGCTGGACTTGTACGCCACAACCGCCTACACACCGGTGGTGTTTATCACCAACCGCACTTTCGAACGCATGAGCGGAGACTGGTGCGATAGCCTCGCAGATAAAATCACACAAAAGATCAGGAAGACCTCCGGGCAGCTGGAAGAGGCGTACATCAACAACTACATATACCGGCAACTGAACGTACCCTATGGCCCTGAGTTTGCACGGATCAGGGATTCGGTAACTGCAACACTTAGGAAACAAAGGCAGGACTGGCCCCGGGAACTGCAGATAGACTGCGACTGGACCGCCGGCACCAAAGACAAATACTTCCGCTTCCTGGCGCGGTTTAAGGCATTGAACCCCGACAAGACCATCAGCGCCACCATCAGGCTCTACCCTTATAAATACCCGGAGAAAACAGGTGTGCCACCTGTGGACAGGGGAATGCTGATGTGCTATAACATGGACAACATTACCAGGGAAACCACAGGCAATTCTGTCTTTGACCTGGCTACCCTGAAGCAATACATTGGTGAAGAAAAATACCCGCTGCAACTGGATGTGGCCCTGCCGCTGTTTGGCTGGTTTGCCTGGTTCAGGGGCAATAAGTTTAAAGGGATAGTCCGCGATGCCGCAGGCGATGATATCAGCCAGTTCTCCGTACTGGAACAGGAGCTGGGCAACCGCTATCGCCTCCTCAGGGACACCGTGATACAGGACAAATACCTGCGTGAAGGCGATATGCTCAGGAAAGAATTTCCCGATGCACAGGAACTGCTCAGGGCCAGGGAACTGTTGCAGGACCGGATCGGCGATATCGGCAGGATTGCTTTATACCATTGGGACTACCCCACGATAAAAGAACATGAAGAGGTTATACAGAAACTGTTTCCGGCTCGTTAGCATCCTGGCGCTGGTGGTGTGTCCGCAGGGAGTGTCGCTGAGCTGCGGCCCTCACCTGGGGCTGGACGAGGGACGCTTTGCGCTGTTCCGTGCCGAGATGGCCGGTGCCAGCCTGGCGCCATTCTACTATACACACCATTTCCTGAACACGGCGGAAGAAGATCCTGCAGTTGCTGACCGGCTGGAGAACTGCCGGGAGTGGAGTGAATATACCCGGGGTGTCGCAAAGCTGAAAGACATCTATCACCTGCAGTACCACACTTCACCGGATGATTTCCTTTATGCAGTGTACACGGGCAACTGGTCGCAGTTTGCCGACAACAGCTTCGTAAGCTGGCTGAGGAAGCACCCCGGTGCGCTGGAGTATATGAGCTATGCCAAAAAGCTGGAGTTTCAGCAGCTGGGCGATAAGGACCCCTGGAGAGATCAACCTGGTCCGGACTATACCGACCCGCGGCAGAAAAGCCTGGAAGGATTCGCTGCAGCAGAAAAGATAGCCGCTGCGGGCGATAGCTTCCTAAGGCTGCGCTGGGCTTTCCAGGCGTTGAAGGAGGCCTATTACCGTGCCTACTACAGCAGAGGATATGCAGTGGTAGATGGTCAGGAGGCAAGGAAGATCTACGAACAGGAACTGAAGGGGAAGCAGAGTATCGTAGCCCGCTGGGGTCTGCTCTATTATGCGCTGAGCCATACCGACAGGATAGCACGTACGCGCTACCTGCTGCAGGCATTTGACCAGACAGAGGAGAAAAAGCAGTTTGTGTACAACTGGCTGGATGCAGAAATACTTGAGGAACTGAAGCAACAGACTGCAGACAGGCAACTGCTTGCGCTGGTGGAGGTGATGAAGGGCATCCGCACACCGGGAAGGGCTTTGCCGCAGATACAGCGGCTGTACCAGCTGGACGCAGGCAGCAAATACCTGCCCCTGCTGATATCGCGGGAAGTAAATAAACTTGAAGACTGGATCTGGAGCCAGGAAATGCTGGGCTTCAGCGACAGGATCAGTAATACCTCGGATCAGCGGCAGGAGCCCGACTATGCAGCAATAAACAGCGAAAAGGACCTGGCCTACCTGGGAGAATTCAGAAGCTTCCTGTACCAGCTGATACAGGACAGGAAGACAGACGAAGGATTCGTAAGGCTGGCACTGGCACATTGCTATCAGCTGCAGGGAGATTTCTACATGGCTGCGCGGCATATAGAAATGCTGCCAGAACTGCAGGACCCCAGTCAGCAACGGCAGGCGCAGATTGAGAAGCTCGTGAACCTGGCCTATACTGCGGATCTGAACCTTCCGGAGGTGCAGGACAGCATTCACCGGCAACTGCGGGCACTGGAACAGGCGGGGATTGCGATCAGGAGCAAACGCCACGATGCCTGGGCGTATGGGCTGGAAGAAACAGAGCAGGAAGATGATATGAAAGAGATCCTGCTGATGCTGAGCAGGGCCTTCAGGGCAAAGGGCAATATTGTTGCCGCAGGCTTGCTTTACCAGAAAGCAGACCTGCTTACGAACCAGTATGACGGCTGGGACGATGGCAGCGTGGTGAACTACAATAAGATTGCCTGGTTTGACCGGAATGCGACACCAGAAGATATAGCCAGGGTGGTGGCATTTAAGCACAGGAAAGACAAGACGCCGTTTGAAGAGTATATCTCACCCGCGACCTGGGCACCCGATGATCTTTACCTGGACCTGAAAGGAACAAAGCTGTTGCGGATGAAGAATTACCATGCGGCGCAGCAGGCATTTGAACAGGTGAGTGACAGCTTCTGGTTAAAGAACTACCAGTACAAAGAATATCTTCCGAAGAAATCGATAGCCAGTGTTGGTACGCTGCTGCCTGTGGCGAATGCGCAGGTGCCGCTCTATTCGCTGCCAAGTAAAAAGCTGGTGATGCGAGAGCTGAACGGGCTGCTTGGACGTTATGCGACGGTCAACAATTCAGATAGCCTCGCGGAGCTGAGCTTCCTGCTGGGCAACTGCTTTTTCAATATCAGCTTCTGGGGGAAAGGGTGGATGATGTATAGCTACGGACGTTCGATCTGGGAGCTGGAGGAGGATCATTACGGCTTCGACTACGACTGGGCATTTTACCGGTTCCTGCCGGACGGGAAGAAATACGGATATAATTATTACCGTCTGCATGACGCTAGGCAGATGTACCGCCGGGCGCTGGAGCATACAGGAAACAACCGCGAGCTGAAAGCAAAAAGCCTGATGATGCTCTGGCTGACAGAACAGATAGCACGGGATGAAGCAGGCAATAACAGGAAGTATTTTGCCGGAGACTACAGGAAAGCTTTTGAACAATACAGCAACACCAGGGTTTATGAGCTGGCGCTCACCCATTGCCCTGATTTGCAGCGCTACCTGGAAGGTGGAGTTCCGGAGTAATACCTGCCGAGCAGCCACGATTCGAGCACCTGAAAATTGCTATGGCTGCCTGCAGGATTGAATATTTACAGGACCAGCGAAACCTTTAATCAATCATGCACGCCAGATGAAGACCAGCATTTCAAACACTCGAACAGCTCCTGAAAACCGTTCCGGCACAATTGTCGGCTCTTACACAGGCAGACTGGAACTACAGCCCTTCAGCATGCAAATGGACCAGGAAGCAGGTACTCGGTCACCTTATAGATAGTGCCGCCAACAACCACCAGCGGTTTATCAGGGCTCAGTACGAGGACGTACCGCATATCAGCTATGATCAAAACCGGTGGAATGCGCTGCACCGTTACCACGAACTGGATTCAACCCAGCTCATTGAGTTCTGGA
Source organism: Bacteroidota bacterium (assembly GCA_023426425.1). GTDB lineage: Bacteria > Bacteroidota > Bacteroidia > Chitinophagales > Chitinophagaceae > JAFIGV01. The sequence continues at coordinate 7,213 of JAFAAT010000072.1, forward strand.
CCCTCTACAATCATCACCTGCTTCATGTCATCAAAGCCATTCCTGCCGATACACTGCAAAGGACCTGTGACACTGGCAGCGGGCAGGCTTATACACTTGACTTCCTGGTAGACGATTACGTCAGCCATATGGAGCATCATCTGAGGCAGATTATCCTCTAATGATTGATGATCCTACATCTACCGGTTTTCAAAACAACTAACTTTGCACCGGTCCAAATCTCCACTACTCCACTATGCTCCTCATCCACGCTGTACAAAAACTGCTCAACACCTCGAAGATGAAAGCTTCTCTTCATGTGGGCATGCCATCCGAAGGTCAGCAGCTTTATAGCTGGTACGCCTCTGTGGTAAGTGCCGGAGAACCGGGCAAGATGCTGGTGCTGTATGTGCATGACCCCTCGCTGCTGGTGGTAGTCTGCAGAGGCAAGACCCTGCAAAAGACCTTCCCCATATTCCGCGAGCGTCTGCAGGCATTGCTGACCCGTTACAAGTTTCCGCCGGAATTCATAGCCCGGGAAATGGCAATGACCGACGCTTTCAGCGTGAGCAAGACTAACAATCGCAGCATCCTGGGGTCTATCAATGATATGAAATATGGTATCTCCTTCTTCGTCCACATGGAGGAATACATGACTAATCTGGAGGAAAAACTTGAAGACAATTTTCTGGACCATTTGCATGGCGCTTCCTACGCCGGCGGCCCCTACAAAAAACCGATGGACTACTGGCGCCAGCAGCTGAAGGAAATGAAATAGTCCCACAAACTCATCGGCCATATTCACTAACGAAGCACACTCGCGTCTATTCTTCACGCGGTGGAAGTAGCAATTCTTAGCTCGGCAGCACAGTAATTCTGAAGTTTAATCGAGCGACCGCCGCCATCCTTTTAGTCCCGACACTTCGGGAACGGCGTCCCTGCCTGCCCGAACCCAACGGGGGCGGGTGCGTCACTTTTGGGCGCAGCAAAAGTGACAAAAATTGTGCTCCCAAGGGAGTACTCGAAAGAGAAGTTAAAGCCTCTCTGCGCGCTATAGTCCCTGCTACCGAAAGAAAAAGAAAATCAGACTACCTACTATTTAGCTTTAGACTTGCTCTCGTCCTCGTTAAAATACGCCAGCGAAGGCTGTAAGGTGGCTGTAAAAATCAAAGCAATAAATACACTCTTCCCGAGATACATCAGGTCGATTGTCTCATCAAAAGGTATTAGTTTTCTCCCGCTTCTCCCATACGGCCTTCCTGAAGGAATTCCTCTGCCTCTTGAACCTATTCAACTATATTTACTAATTTCATATTTTCCCTGGTCCCACCAGCTTTGAAAAAGCTAGTGCCATTATAAAGAAACCAAAATATGAGAGCTCTCCTTTTCTTACTGGTTCTGACACTACCCCTGAAGCTCGATGCACAGAGGAAACATGGCTTCGCCCTCGGCCTCGACCTGATCAAAAACACCAATTCAAAAGAATGGCGCGCTGCCAATATTAAGGTTCAGGACCACAACCCCAACAGTAGTATCCTCGGCATGAACTATGGCATATGGGCTGCTTACTACTACGACAACAGGTACAGCATCAAAGGCGGCCTCACTTATTTTTACCAGTCAGCCCGCGTTGAACCTATCGAAGAGACACCTGACAACTTTTTGCTTTCCAGGCAAGCGAGTTTTAGAGAACTGTTGGTGGGTTACAACCTGCTCAGGAAATATGGCAGGAGGTTATCCGGCTGGGTTTATGTCGGTGGCGCCGTAGCTTCCCCATTAAGTACTCAGGATCGAATCACATATGGCGGCTGGGAAAGTTACGGGTCCAGTCAACAAATCCCTATTCACCCTACTGCGCAGCTCATGCTGAAGTACTCCCCCGTCAGGTTTGTATTCATCGGCATCGGAGGCAGCTATCGCTATATATTCAAAGACTTCCAGCCATTCTCAGGGAACCTTTCTATTGGCTTGCAGTTATAGCACTCAATGCAAGAAACTCCTCCCACCTCCTAAGCCTCTCTCATAGGTATATCAACTCCTGCCGGTTTCCATGCATCAAGCCCTCTTAACCCTGAAGTGACAATCTTTGGCCCTTCAGTCCGCTTTAACTCTTGACACGGTTTTTTGACCTTACTTACTTGCCCAGGCAGCCTCCCCGGGCCTTCGCGAGTCTTGACTTTGCTCTCCCCGGCACCAGCAGCCAGCGTCATTTGATCTCCCCTTCCGCATCCAGGACAAACATCCGCACATTCCTATGCCCCCGCACTATGTACTCTCCCCTTTCAAACAACTCCGCACGCAAGCACAGTATCCAATAAGCTGTTTTCTTTGCCAATGGCAGTTCCAGCACAGCCGTTCCCTCTTTCTGATTTTTCGCAAACCGCTCCGTAAAATCAAAGATTACCTCAGGCTGACG
>JAFAAT010000147.1 GCA_023426425.1 Bacteroidota bacterium
TTATTTGCGAGGGCGGGAGATGCTTGTGAAGTAGAGGAGTATTCCTGCGAGTTCGAGGAGCATGCCGAGGCCCATGATGAGGGGGGCTAAGGGCAACTTGTTGAGGGCGAGGATGCTTCCGAGGACAACCATCAGCAGGCCGGCGATGAGGAGCCGTTTGCCGGATAACTTCTTTTTGGAAGGGGTAGCTTCTGACATGGGTGCAAAGGTAGCCCTTCAGTTCTGAAAGGCTGGAGCGAGGAAGTTATTGCAGTGTGATACGCAGTGAGGTGAAGTAACTTCTTCCTGCTGCGAGTTCGGTGGAACCGGAGGCATGCACACCGCCTGACTGGGCGTTGGCTACATTGGGGTTTTGGACATTGAGCAGATTCTTTACGCCGGCGATTAGCTGGAGCCGATTTTTCCAGAAGCGTTTTTCGATGGAGGCATCCCAGAAGGTGTAGGGCATGAGGATGCCGTTGTAGGCTGAGCCGCCGTCGATGGTGGTCTGCAGTCTTGGTTGTTTGCCAGAGTGCTTTATGAAGGTGGAGATATTGAGGCCGGGTTTTTTCCAGTGGTATTGAATTGTGGCGGATGCCTGGGAAGAGTTTGCATATACATTATCACCAGCCTCCAGCAGATGGAACAGCGAGTAGCCGAGTTGGGCATAGAGTCCTTTCCATTGCCCTTCCACCTGAAAGGTGCCAATCACATTCTTCATTCGCTCGATGTTGGTATAGGTGGCAAATAATGCTTTGTTCGTATCTGGCTGGTAGAGGCTGATCTGGTTGTAGACATTATTGTGGAAAGTGCTGAGCATAAACTTCAGGAAGTTTGCTTCTTTGCGGTAGGCTGTCCAGGAGCCGGAGGCCTGGAGGTGATGTCCTTGCTCTGGCTTCAGATTAGGGTTTCCTTCAACTTCATGGTTGGAGTCATAGAAGTGCAGGTACAGCTCCTTGAGAGAGGGAGCACGGAAACCTTTGGCATAGGAAAACCTGAACTGCCAGCGTTCTTCGGGATTGTAGAGCACATTGAAGGATGGTATCAGAGGTGTTGTGTAAACTGTGTTGTAGCTATACCTGATTGCTGGCTGGAACTTAAGCTTCTGATCGAGGACGCCGTAGGTGGAGGTAGCAAACAAGGCATAATCCTGAAGAGTTTTTGCGCCACCGGGGATTTTACCGCTTTCACCCTGCTGATGGTTTATGTCGTAGCCTACTGTATAGCCAAGTTTTTTGAAGGTGTTTGAATAGGTGCCCCGAAGTATGACATCGCTGAAGGTGGTGGTGTCCTGCATGCCGGAGTTATCCAGCAGCTCCTCATTCAGTGTTACGAGGTCTTTCATATAGGTGTTGCGTGTGCGCCTGTAGATATTGTAAGCGTTTTGCAGTTGCCACTGACCGGATTTGCCAATGGTGCCGCTCAGGTTGAGGCGGTTGTTGCTACGCAGGTTGCGGTAGTATTCATCGCGAGCGCGGGCGTAGAAGGGGGTAATAGAAGGTGCAATGTCTTTGTTGGTAATTTTCTCATGAATGAAATCGGAGGCAAACTGCAGCCTGAAAGAGGATTTTGCTGTATAGTTGTAAGCGAAGTTTGCGATGTATTGTTCTTTGGGTTTCCAGGAGAAAGCGCGGCCGATGGTATCCAGTTCTTTCCAGCCGTCGAAGAAATTGCGGCCTCCTCCGAGGCTGAGCTGGTGGCGCTTTGCCAAGCGGTATGTACCTGAAACATCGAAATTGTATTTGCCGATAGACTCGTAGTAGGAACCACCTTCTATTCTCCAGGGTTGATTGTCTTTGCGGGTGATGATATTGATTACACCGCCGAGGGCATCGGTGCCATAGATCACGCTCATGGGACCTTGTACTACCTCTATTCTTTCTACGTTATTGAGGTTGATCTGACCGAGGTCTATTTCTCCGAATTCTCTACCGTTGAGGGGGATGCCATCGATGAGTATTTTGACCTTATCACCTTTCATGCCCTGCATGCTAGTGCGGGAACCGAGGATGCCGTCGTTGCTGAGGCTCATGTTGAGCTGGTTCTTCAGTGCGTCGTTGACAGTGACTGCGCCCTGAGCCTGCATGGCAGCTTTGGTGATGACCTGATAAGTGGACATTGCTTCCTGCATTCTTACGGGTGCTGTTACACCTGTAACCACTACTTCGTCGAGCGAAGAAAACCTTTGGGTGAGGTTGATTGTGATTGCGACAGTTGCTTCGGTGACCGGAACTCTTGCGGGCTCGTAACCGATGCTGACAGCTTCTACGAAAGCGGGGAAAGAGTTGACTGTTAGTATAGCTTTCCCTTCCGCATCAGCGATGGCGACCATTGAAGGCTGGCTGCTGTCGCCCAGAAACAATTTGATATAGGCAGCGGGAATACCCTCACCATCTTCTCTTGCGATAACCTGCACCTGGACAGGATTCTGGGCCAGGAGGCTGGATGTTGTACCGCAAACAATGATCATCAAAAGAACCCGCAACCACATAACAGAAAGGTTTAGAAAAAAGTTCAGCCACCCTTGCAGGCAGCTGAACCGGATCATATAGACTTTAGAATATTCAATTTCTTAGTGTTGAACAGAAAGCTTTTCAGCTGCTTTCCAGTTGCCATTGCTAAGTACTACGATGTAAGTACCAGCAGGCAGGCTTGCTGTATTCACTTCGTATGCGTTCAGTCCTGCTTTTACGTTTACCTGGCTGCGGTAAACAATGCGTCCTGTCATATCAGAGATCATCAGTTGAGCGGCATTAGCCTGCTCTTTGCTGTCGATCATTACGGAGGTAGAATTGTTTGCGGGATTAGGCGCTACGAAGTAGGCGTTGACTGGCGTATTCACATTAGAGATGCCAGTTGGGATTGCTCCGAGGAGGCGCTTCCTCAATACAACTTCTCCTGTGGAGGAACCAGTGACACTCACAAAGTTCAGCTGATAGTACTCGTTTGTATTCAGTGTTTTTACAAAGTAGTAGGTGCTGTCTTCGATTGTCCATGGCCCCATTGGAGGAGTGAAGGCTTTCCAGTCGTAACCGATTGCATTTAAGGTTTTGTCGTAGTTATAAGTTTCGAATCCTACTGTGTCGGTTTCGATTGTCTGATCTTTCTGGAAGACAGTCACGTCGAAGTTAGAGAGCACGCCCGTTACGCTGTAAGGAGTTCCGCCTGGTCCGGCAGCGTGATCCATGTATTGAGTGAAGAGCAGATCCCATGCAGCGCGGGAAGGTTCCCTGTCGAGTACTGTTTGGTTTACCACGTCGTAATATGCGAACAGTCTGTCAGTGTAATCAGGCATTCTGTAGATGCGGATGGTGGTATCCATGGAGCCGTCGAGGCGTGCGATGCGGAATTTCCATTGTACTGAGTCAGCAGGAGTAGATCTGTATTGCTGAACCCAAAGTTTGTAGGCGACCGGGCCCGCAAGGTTGCCAATTGTGACCAGGTAAATGGAGTCACCGTTCACGTGATGGGTTGGCATATCATATTTACCCCAGCCGTAGTCGAACGGATTAGACAAATTCCTGTTCATATTAAAAGCACCGTAGTTCCAGCTGGAATCGGAATTGACTAAAGCGTTACCGGTTTTGCCCACAGTATCGGCGGCAGTCATTGTAGTGAAGTTGGTGCTAGCCTGTAGATTCAGCGAGTAAACTTTCACTTCACCTTCTGTATGGTTGGCGAAAATGCTTACGTTACCGAAGGCGCCCTGCGGGGTTACCTGGAAAGCAAGGTGCCAGTTTCCTGAAGCGGGCGTTGCTGCGTCACCATTTTTCAGGCTGTAGAAAACATCATTTGAATAGCCGGCACCAAGTGAAACAGTGTCCTCAACCCAGCTTTGTGCATTTGCGAAAGTGCCTGCAGCACATGCGCTCATCAATAGTAAAGATCTCAATCTCATGTCTTTCGTTTATACGGCAAAAGTACAGTCGTGCTTTTCGTTAAAACGGTGACGAAGATCAATTGACAATTAAATGACAGAGGTGAAAACCCTATTAAATCAGCCCCTGCCGAAGCAGGTACTCGGCGATCTGTACTGCATTGGTTGCTGCGCCTTTTCGAAGATTATCGGCCACAATCCAGCAATTCAAGGTGTTGGGCTGTGAGAAGTCCCTGCGTATTCTGCCGACCAGCACTTCATCTTTTCCGGCGGCATCGAGAGGCATGGGGTATTCATTTGCAGCGGGGTTGTCGACCACGCGAACGCCGGGGAATGAACCCAACAAACTTCTTACTTCCTCCAATTCAAAAGAGCTATTCAGTTCGACATTGACGCTTTCGCTATGGCCGCCCATGACCGGCACCCGGACAGTGGTTGCGGTGACTTTGATGTTTTCATCGCCCATGATCTTGCAGGTTTCGAGTACCATCTTCATTTCTTCCTTGGTGTATCCATTGTCCTGGAAGACATCTATATGAGGGAGGACGTTCATATCGATGGGATGTGGGTAAACACCCTGGCCTTTACCTCCTGCGCGTTGGTCGAGCAGTTCCTGCACAGCTTTCTGTCCTGTGCCGGTGACGGATTGGTAGGTGCTGACGACGACGCGGCGGATGCCATAACGGAGGTGAAGAGGTTGGAGGACCATGACCATCTGGATGGTAGAGCAGTTGGGGTTGGCTATGATGTAGTCGTCTTTAGTGAGTACCTGACCGTTTACCTCGGGGACTACGAGTTTTTTCTCGGGGTCCATACGCCAGGCGGAGGAGTTGTCGACTACCCTGCAACCAGCCTCTGCGAACTTTGGGGCGAGCTCCAGCGACGTGCTGCCGCCGGCAGAAAAAAGGGCCAGCTGTGGTGCATGGGCAATGGCCTCGTCTGCGGTAACTACCTGATAATCTTCGCCTTTGAAGGATACGGACTTTCCCCTGGAGCGAGCAGAGGCGACGGGGATAAGTTGAGAGACCGGGAAGTTTCTCTCTTCGAGGATTCGGAGCATGGTGGTTCCTACCAGTCCGGTAGCACCTACTAAGGC
>JAFAAT010000293.1 GCA_023426425.1 Bacteroidota bacterium
GTCCCAAATGTCCCAAAACAGGGCTGAAAGCATTTGTGGGCGCAACTTTCGGTGGTTAAAATTTTTTATTGGTGCTTGACTGTTTGTAGTATTTCTCCTGCAATGTTTGTGAGTTGAATTATACCCTGGCAAACTAAGAATTGGCTAAGCTGTTCAGGTGAAAAACCACACCGTTTTACGGGCTGTATAGGACGTAGGTAGGACAGAAGGCGGACATTGGTAGGACGCAGGCGGGACGCAGGCAGGTTGTTTGTATACCAGTCAATACTTCATGGGATATATATTGCAATGCATGATCTACTCCCATCTATAAGTACCTGGAGCCGGAGTACGCTACGTGTCCTACAATGCCAAAAAAAGACGTAGCATGCTACGTCTCTACTGGTATTAGGATGAAAAAGATCCGGGATTATTGCTGCGTAGCAGTGTAGACTACATCAGTAGTATAAGTACCCGCAGGGTAAGCAAAACCTGGTGTTGCTTTGTACTTTACTGCGAAGGTCTGGTTACCGCCGTTGTTAGCATTGGTGATCAGGCTTTGTGCACTGTTAGAAAGAGATTTGTAAGTAGAGGCAGAGAATCCCTGACCTACTTGTCCGCCGGTGCTGTTGTCAGTCAGGGCAAGACCAAGAACAGATACAGGCATGTTGGAAGAAGAAACTGAACCACCGTTGGAGAAAGTGAAGTTTGCGTTGTTAGTCTTTACTGTTACAGTGAAGTTCTTGTTAGAACGAACTTTCAGTTCCTGCTCGGTGCTTTCCACACCGTTAGCATAATGTGCTACTGTAGAGAAAGGAAGGCTTACTGTAGATCCTGTAGCGTTGTTGTTTGAAGTGAAAGAGATTTCCAGCGCATTGCTCAGTTGGAGCTGTACAGTCTGGCTTGCGTTGGCAGAAGCGTTTTGAGTGTTCTGAGCGTTAGCTGCTGTAGTGAATCCGATGAAAGCTGCTGCGATGATGATGATCTTCTTCATTTTGTTTCGTTTTGAGTGTTTTGTTTTTGTTTGTTTTTGTTTCGTTTGATGATGCAAAGATTCACTCGCGGCGGAGATGGTGCAACTATTTTGCGCTGGTTAACGCTGGCTTTGCAACCGGTTAACCAGAGATTAAGAAATGGCAAGCGAAATGACCTGGTATGACACCGGGAATAAACCCAGCAAAGCCGACCAACAGCCGACCTGGAGACGACCCGGTAATGTAAACTTCATTGGCTTGGATAGCCGGTTATTTAGTTAGATCTGACAGTGTATGCTATTCGTTCCTCAAATTTGAACATAGCCTGCCAGCAGATTCATAACTGCCTAACATTCAGTCTTCTTTTGACAGCCTTTAGTCTGGGGTATAATTTTTAAGCTTCTGCTAACAAATGCGCAGAGCTTTAAGGATAACCTTGTGGGTATTGGGAGGAATCATCTTCCTCTTGTTTGCTATTGTCTTGTTTATCAACACTCAGGCTGGTAAGGATTTTGTCAGAAACCGTACTGTCGCCTTCCTGCAAAACAAACTCAAGACCGAAGTACACATCGGTGAACTGGACTATGACCTTCCTAAGATGGTCGTGCTCAGGGATGTCCTGTTCAGGGACCAGGCTAAGGATACCCTCCTGTCTGCCGGTGAACTTAAGGTTGATATCGCGCTACTTGAACTGCTTAGCTCAAACATCAGCATCCAACGTGTGTATCTGCACAATGCCTATTCACACCTCTATAGAAACGCACCTGATACCAGCTTCAACTTTGACTATGTCGTAAAAGCTTTCCTGACACAAGGTGCTGACACTTCCGGCGCAGTGACTGATACTGCAGCAAGAATGCAGATGAATCTGGATGAAGTCGTACTTGACAATGTGCGTTTCAAGATGGATGACTACACCGGCGGAAGCCAAACTCATTTTGATGTTGGGAACCTGCATATCACCATGAAGAACATGGACCTTGAAAACTTCGTCTTCAATGGTAATCGCTTCTATGGTGACAGTATCACTGCAACTATCATCAACGGCAAGTCGATGTTGCCGCCAGGCAATTCGGAGCCGGTAATGCCTTTTATTGCTGCGGAAGATCTGCAACTAAAGAACGTACACTACAATCAGCAAGACCTGGTCAATGGCTTCTACATGAATATTGACATAGGCAATCTCCAGTCCACACCTGTAGAGCTGGACCTGCCGGGGCAGCTGATTCTTGCGCAGAACTTCAACCTGCAAAACAGCCTTGTAGATATCCGGCTGGAAGGCAGATCAGCAGAACTGGCCGAGCAGCTCGCTGATACATTGATAGATACTGATGCTCCACCGATGGCAAAATGGTACGCACTATCAAACCAGCTCAACTTTGACAATGTGCAGTTTGTATTCAATAATCAGACCGTGCGCCCTACTGGTGGAGTCGACTTTAACCACCTAAATCTTTCTGCCATCGACCTCAATGCAGAAGACTTCCGGTACACTACTGACACCATCGCAGCAGATATCCGGCACTTCACTGCGCGGGAAAAAAGCGGGTTGTTTGTGCACGAACTCAAAACAGATTTTGCCTATCATCCGCAGGGTGGCTATCTGAGAAATCTTTACCTGCAGACGAACAATACCATACTGCAGGACCATATTGCTTTCAGCTACCCGTCTCCTGAAGCAGCCGCAAGAAATCCGAATCTCATAGAGTTCGAGGCAGACATAAGGAACAGTATTGTAGGCATAAGCGATCTGTTGTTGTTTGTACCGCAACTTAAAAATGATCCCTTCTTCCGCAGGCACAGGAATGGCAAGATCAGGCTGGAAACAGAAGCTGAAGGAACATTGGCGCGGATGGATATCCGCAGGCTCACTGCCTCAGGGCTTGGAAATACAAGCGTAGATCTTAGTGGAACCGTACAGAACGTCACCTATCCTGACCGCCTTGCTTTTGATCTCAACCTCCGGAAGCTTGAATCTTCCAGAGCAGACCTTGAAACACTGCTGCCTGCTGAGGCGCTGGCCCAGGTCAGACTGCCTGACCGGCTTGGTGTTACCGGTACTATTTCCGGGACTACTCAAAGCTTTCAACCCAATCTATTAATCGCCAGTACCGATGGAAACGCAGCAGTAAAAGGAAGTATCTCCATGGCTGGCGGGGCTGGCAGGGAGAGCTACGACCTGAATATTCGCACTCAACGTCTGAACCTTGGCAGGATAATCAAACAGCCTACAGGCATTGGGTTGGTCACAGCCAATATCACAGCAAAGGGCAGGGGCTTTGACATCAATACAATGAATGCAACTGCCCGTGGAACGATTCAATCAGTCACCTACAATGGCAACACCTATACCAATCTCAACTTCGATGGAGACATAGCAGGAAAGATTGCCAATGTCACTGTGGCATCCTCAGATCCTGCGGCGGACTTCAATCTTACTGCCAGGATAGACTTCAGAGGGGAAAATCCAGCCATTGCAACCACCGGCACTATCAGGAGTCTTGACCTGCGCGCGCTCGGGTTATACCCAGGAGAGTTGAAGATCCAGGGAGATATAACTGTCGATATAGTATCACTCAATCCTGATTATCCGCATGGAACGGTTTCTATCGGCAATCCTGTTGTCACCCTGGAGGGAACTACCTACCGGCTTGACACATTGTATGTGGCGGCAACACCTGATGCAGACAGTGGCAACAACATCCTTATTGCAGGCGATGCGATCTATGCGCACTTGTGGGGCCACACGCCACTAACCAGAATACCTGATATCGTAGAGTATCACATCAACAGGCACTATGTTCTAAGTGACAGCCTGCGCGGAACAGGTCAGGCATACTTAAACAGCTACAACCTTCCGGCAACTTACGATCTTCAACTTGTAGCACGGGTGCACGATCATCCTGTAGTATTGGGATTAGTGCCCGGCTTAACTTCTTTCGATACCCTTGAAATAGAAGCAGGAATCTACCCCGACAGATTGTTTGCTAATGTTGATGCAGCAGAAGTTGTCTACTCCGGCTACACCATCTCTGATTCGCGCATTGTGGTTAACGGAGATGCCACTGCACTGACCTATAACGCTGATATCCGTCACATCAAACAAAAGACCCTCGACATCTGGTTTACCAACGCTACAGGTGAAGTACAGACCAATACCCTTACGTCCACCGTCTCCATTTCAGATCCAGACAGTGTGCGAAAATTCGAGTTGCATGCATCAATGCGTCAGGAGGGACGCGATAATGTGATTCAGCTACACCGTGGCCTGATGCTCAACTATGAAATCTGGGATGTGAATGAACCCAACAGGATAGTATTCGGCACCGATGGATTCTATGTGGAGAACTTCGGCATGAGCAGAGGAGCTGAAAGCATCCTGGTTAACAGTCAATCACCTACATATAATGCGCCACTCCGTGCAGACCTCACCAACTTCAGCCTGGCAAGTGTGTCCAACATTATAAGCGGAGATACACTCCTGGCAAATGGTATAGTCAATGGCCAGGTTAATCTCCTTACCTGGGATCCCGTGCTTCAGCTAACCGCAGACATGAATGTAGCTGATCTTTCAATACGCGGAGACACCATAGGAAATGTAGTACTCGATGTAAGAAAGGCAACGGCCGATGCTATAGACGCCCACGCCGTGATCACTGGTTATGGCAACAATATTGAACTTGATGGGCAGTATTACCCCGTGGCAGTAAACGGAGAGAACTTCAACATGACACTTTCCCTCAATCCTTTAAACGTCGCAACGATTGAAGGGGCTACCATGAACCAGATCAAGAATACATCCGGATACTTACGTGGGCAGCTGGCTGTGAGAGGCACGATAAACGAGCCGTTGTTGACAGGGTCGCTCAGGACTGATTCTCTTAGTACCAATGTAGCTCTTCTGAATACCCAATTCACTATGCCAGATGAAGCTGTCCAATTCAGTGGGTATAATATCACCTTGAATCAGTTCAGAATTTTGGATGCGCAGGGAAATGCTGCTGTGGTGGATGGTGCTGTTAATATCGCTAACCTGTCCAACCCTGAGTTTGCCATCCGGGTGAATGCCGAAAACTGGCAGGCAATGAATTCAACGCCGCAGGAAAATGAACTGTTTTATGGCACCCTTTTCCTTAACGCGAATATCTACCTAAGCGGACCCATTCTTGCTCCACTCATAGATGGCACTGTCAACGTTTTGGAGAATACCAGCGTCACTGTCGTAGTTCCGGAGTTTCCTGCAGGAGCACAGGATCATGAAGGAATTGTCCGCTTTGTAGACATGAGCGACCCAGCACAAATGAATCAGATAGACCAGGGACTGGAAGATACCATCAGGAGCACTGTAAGCCTTCCTCCTGGAGCAGACATCAACCTGAATATATCCACAGATGAGAACGCAGAGTTTAATCTGCTGATCGATCCCGGTGCTGGCGATTTCGTAAAAGTGCGTGGTCGTGCTGACCTGAATACGGCAGTGTCACCTGACGGCACGCTTGGTGTTGTGGGCACTTATGAGATTGTGGAT
>JAFAAT010000308.1 GCA_023426425.1 Bacteroidota bacterium
GCATCAGGTTAGCTATTACTCCCTTCAGGTAATAGATATCCGCCGGGTCAGCCTGCTGGTCCCAATGGGCCGGACGCACCGAACCAGTAACCCACAGCGCAAGCTGTGCCTCTTCTATAAACTTGTCTTCCTTTCTGCTATAAACATTACCAAATTCAAACAGCAGAAGATCATTGTTCTTTCTGTTACAGTTATATTGTATCACCTCCAGTCCGCTCTCCAGCATCGACGGACGCATCACATCAAGTTCACTACTAAGGCTGTTCAGCATCCTCACCAGGTCAGTCCGCTCAGGATAATATTTGCTATTCACAATCGAGTTGGTCACGATCTCCTGGAATCCCGCTCCACAGAGTTGCTCTGCCAGTTTCTCCCTTCCTGGCCTGTCCGTAGGCATCGCAGGGATCATACTTATGTTCAGTCTTCCTGGCATTTCTATATTATCCAGCCCATCAATCCTGATTATCTCTTCCACTATATCTGCCGGCTGACTCACATCATTTTTGTTGGTCGGCACAGATAGCACCATCCCCTCTTCAGTCTCTGAACTTATTTCAAAGCCCAGCGACATCAATATGCTGCGTATAGCTTCCACCGGGTAATCCTTTCCACTCAGCTTCCGGATATAGGAAAAACTCACTTCCACCTGCACCGTCTTCATCGGCACCGGGTACACATCCACCACTTCTGATGCTATGGCCCCGCCTGCAAGCTCACAAATCATGGCAGCAGCCCGTCTCAGTGCAGGCACCACAAGATTGATATCTACTCCCTTCTCAAAATGGGTAGCCGCATCTGTACGCAATCCATGATGCATGGATGTTCTCCGAATATGCACCGGATCAAACCAGGCACTTTCAAGAAAAATATTGGTCGTCTTCTCTGTCACCCCGCTCTTCAAGCCACCAAACACACCGGCTATACACATGCCATCCGACTCATCACAGATCATCAAATCCTCAGCCCTTAGCTTCCGCTCTTTCTCGTCCAGCGAAAGGAAGCTTGTCCCCTCAGCAAGGTAGCGCACATGCACTTCCCGTCCCTTTATCTGGTCGGCATCAAATGCATGCAATGGCTGCCCATATTCATGCAGCACATAGTTCGTAATATCTACTATATTGTTGATCGACCGAACGCCTATCGTCGCCAGCCTCTGCTTCAGCCACTCAGGCGAATCTCCAACCTGCACACCGGTAATACTAATACCGGAATACCTCGGACATCCATCCTCTGCTTCGATCTTCACAGTTACAGGCAGGCTCCCTTCCTGCTCAGGCAGTTCCTGTTCAGGGATCCTCACGGTATATTTCCCTCCTCTATGATGACTCAAATACGCACACACATCCCTTGCCACTCCTATATGGCTCATCGCATCCGAACGGTTAGGAGTAAGACCAATATGAATAGCCGTATCAGCCGCCGGTATATTAAAGAATTCTTTAGCGGTTTTCCCTACCGGCGCCTCGGCCTGCAGCACCATTATGCCATCATGGCTCTTCCCAAGACTAATCTCATCCTCTGCACAGCTCATCCCCTGGCTCTCTTCTCCTCGTATCTTCGCTTTCTTAATCAAAAATGGTTCACCTTCCAACGGGTGCACCGTAGTTCCCACTGGCGCTACCACCACCTTCTGACCGGCAGCCACATTAGGAGCTCCACACACAATCTTCAAGGGCGCACCTGCACCTGTATCCACGGTCGTAATCTTCAGCTTATCAGCATTCGGATGCTTCTCACAGCTCAGCACTTCTCCAATCACCAGCCCCTCCAGGCTTCCCTTCACCGCCTCAGCCGTCTCCACAGCTTCCACCTCGAGGCCTATCGAAGTCAGTATCTCAGTAAGTTCAGAAAGAGGTAATTGTTCAGGCAGGTAATCCAGCAACCATTGGTAGGAAATAATCATCTATTCCGGACAAATTTTAGGTAAAGATAGCCCTAGATAATAGCAATTTGCATCTTCTAAAAAAAATCCACCGCCTCTGCTTTTGCACACATTTTATTGTGTATAAGCTGTGGACAATTGTGTTTAGTTTTCAATTGATGTGGGTAACTTGCACTTAAGGGACGGAAACATGTGGACAGACTGTGAATTGTCTGTGAATTCAGGGCTAAAAATTATATTCCTGAAACTCTCTTGGACCATTCAAATTTCGCGCTACATTCGTCCTCCTGCCAGGGGTTTACGATTTCTTAATGACCACATAACACATTAACGAACCCGGTTAATTGTGTGTAGAAACATCGAAATCCTGCAGGGGACTGTACTTCATTAACCAACACAACTGACGCGCAATAATGGCTGTGAACATCAAGAAAGAATTTGGTAACACCAGGTCCCGTAAGCCTGACCTCACCACACTGGTCTACGGAAAAGTGCCCCCTCAGGCCACCGAACTGGAAGAAGCCGTTCTCGGTGCCATCATGCTTGAAAAAGATAAACTGGCTGAAGTTCTGGAAATCATCCAGAGCGAAGATTGTTTCTATGTCGATGCACACCAAAAGATCTACGCTGCGGTAAGAAGACTTTTCGACAAGGGTATGCCTGTCGACCTGCTCACCGTCACCGATGAGCTCAGAAAAAGCAACGAACTTGAAATTATCGGCGGCGCATACTACCTCACCCGCCTCACCATGAGCGTGGTTTCCAGCGCCCACGTCGAAGCCCACGCCCGGATCGTAATGGAAAAGTTCATCCAGCGCGAATTGATCCGAATCTCCGGAAACGTCATCTCCGACGCCTACGAAGACAGCACAGACGTGTTCGACTTGCTGGACAAAGCAGAGTCCAATCTCTATGAAATCACCGATAAACATCTTAGAAAAAACTTTAAAAGCCTCAAGGAGGTACTCGTAACCACCGTCCGTGATATAGAAGAGGCCAAAAACAAACAGGAAGACGTCACCGGTGTCCCCACCGGCTTCAAACAGCTCGATAAGCTCACTTCCGGCTGGCAGCGCAATGCCCTCATTATTGTGGCCGCCCGTCCTGCCGTGGGTAAAACCGCCTTCTGTCTCAACCTTGCTATGAACGCCGCCATGCACACCGGCAAGCCCTACCCGGTTGCATTCTTCTCACTTGAGATGGGTGCTGGAGAACTGGTCAAAAGGATGCTGGCAGCCACCACAGAGGTCAGCATGGATGCCATCACCAAAGGCCGTATGCAGGAACACGAATTTGTCCAGATGACCCAGCGGATGAATAAACTGGCCACTGCCCAGATCTTCCTCGACGACCAGGCAGCCCTCAACATTTTCGAGCTCCGCGCCAAAGCAAGGCGCCTTAAGCAAAAGCATGATATCCAGCTGATTATCATCGACTACCTGCAGCTCATGCAGGCCGATATCAATAAAGGCGGCAACCGCGAACAGGAAATATCCAAAATCTCCCGCGACCTTAAGTCTCTGGCCAAGGAACTGGAAATACCCATCATCGCCCTCTCCCAGTTGAATCGTTCGGTAGAATCCCGGAAAGAATCCAAAGTCCCACAGCTTAGCGACCTCCGTGAGTCGGGTGCCATCGAGCAGGATGCCGACATGGTTATGTTCCTCTACCGTCCCGAATACTATGGTATCAACAACGACGAAATGGGCAACCCCATTGAAGGCGAAACCCACGTCCACATAGCCAAAAACCGTAGTGGTACTACCGATACAGTCAAGGTGCGCTTCATCAAGGAATACCAGAAATTCGTCGACCTCGAAGAGGACAATGGCTTTGGCGGCTTTGGCGGTGGTAACTTCGGCGGTGGGGGTGGAAACTTCGGCGGTGGCGGGGGCAACTTCACACCCGACAATCCTCACGCCGGCATGCGTAACCGGGACATGAGCGAATTCGGCGGCTCCAAAATGTTCATCCCGGGCGGGTTTCAGACACTACCGTCCAAGGCCAATGACTTCAACTACGAAGAAGACGACCTCAATCCTCCTTTCCGTAAGCCTATCAAGCCCCAGGAAGATGATGATGTGCCGTTCTAAAACTATTTCGACTTGGTGCTATATGGAACAGCGTTAGCCAATAACTTAGGTAATTCAGGCCCTTGATATTTGTCAAGCAGGTTGCTTGTACGCCCTTCAAAACAGCCTTTTTTAATTCTATCGGATCACCCTACTCCTCACAAGGTCCCAAAGAAATTTTTGCGGGATTTCATCACGACTAGCAATTTTGAGAAAGCCTTCCCTTCTGTTGATGTAAATTTTATTTTATCATAACAGCGCAAAAAGGGCGGTCCAAGGGCGGAGCAACACCGAACCATCACCGCGCTAAATATACAGGATGTATAAAGTAACACCGAAGCAATAATGCCGCCAGTCTAACGCGTTTTTCATTCCGGTAGTAATCCCTGAAAAGCTGCTGTTAAACGAATGATATGTCCGCGGATTGCGCCGAATCAATTTTTTCAATGCGAGGCAGCACATTCGAGTTTGAGTTCCCGAACAGTTGGAGTGCAAATATACAACATATGATAGCCTAAAAGGGGTACAAGAGGCACAAAAACTCTGGAAGCCGCGCCAGGAGCGGAAGGAAAGCTTTAAAAAAGTTTATAATCGAGAAAAACGGGTAAAAACGGTCTGCCTGCCGCGAGGGTCCGAGGTCGATTGTCTTTGAACAACATAGAAATTCGAATGTCGAAATCCGAAACTAATTCGAAGGATGAAGTTCAAAATATAAAAAGGCCGTATGATCTTTCCGCCGAGATCCTGGGTTACGATGGCTGGACATCGTCATATAGCTAATGCCCGGGATGATTCCGGATAGCCGGGACCCGCGGGCGGAAAGCCGAGACGGAAGGCGCCACTCCATCCGGCTGCCAATCTCTCCACTTTCAGCTCCCCATAGTATATATTTATACCCACAAAATGGTTAGTAGCATGTCACCTGGCTCGGCTCACCTAAAATTTGTCTGTCCTTTACTCAAATGAAAGCCAAAGCGGTCATCTTCCTGTTCATCATCAGCTGCCTGTACACACTCATCAACCGAAAGGGTTGGCAGGAAGACCCCTTCGTTGCAGACCGCTCCGGCTACTATGCCTATCTGCCTGCTATCTTCCTCCACGACGATCTGGAGAGTTTCAGCTACCTGAAACAGGTAAAGGGCCCACAAGCAGACGACATCCCCTGGTTCTTGTTTGAGCAGGAACAAACCGGCAGAACGCTTAATAAATATGCTGTTGGAACTGCCCTCTTTGAGCTCCCATTCTTTGCCATTGCTCACCTATACTGCAAACTTTCAGCTGGTGGTCCCTGCGATGGCTACGCCCCACCCTATCGACTCCTGATCCTCCTCAGCTCCATATTCTGGTCCGCCCTGGGCCTGGAAGTGCTCCGGCGTACCCTAAAACATTTTGCGTCAGATGCCGCCGTCGCAATCACCCTAGCCTGCATCGGTCTGGGCACTAACCTCTTCTACTACTCCGCCTGGGAACAGGGTATGAGTCACCCCATATCTTTTTTTCTCTTCGCTTCAGTCCTCTTCCTCAGCTGGAAATTTCACACCTACCAGCGCCCCCGCGAGATTTACCTTCTCGGACTCGTACTCGGTCTCGTCATACTGGTCCGGCCTACCAATATTGCCATCTCTGTCGTTCCCCTCCTCTGGAATGTCACCAGTCTCCAAAGCTTCAGACAAAAACTCGGTGACCTCTGCCAGCACATAAGGCATATTATTCCGGCAACTTTAATTGCGTTTTTGATCTTTCTGATTCAAATGACCTACTGGAAATACGCCTCAGGCCAATGGCTCTATTTTTCCTACCAGGGCGAATACTTCGAATTCCTCAACCCTCAAATCCAAAAAGGTCTTTTCAGCTTCCGCAAAGGCTGGTTTATTTACACACCCATTGCCTTCTTCGGAGTAACCGGCATTTTCTTCCTCTATCGCCACCACAGAAATGTATTTCTTTCTGTTCTCGTCTCACTCGCACTCATCGTCTATATCGTCTTCAGCTGGAACAACTGGTGGTACGGCGGCAGCTTCGGTGCACGCTCAATGATCGACTATCTTGCAATTCTTTCTCTTCCACTTGCTGTACTCATTCATTCGCTGTTAAACTCACGCTTCCCAATAATACGTCTGGGTCTCTCCATGGTATTATCAGCATTGGTTCTGCTCAACATTTTTCAGTCTTACCAGTACTCCGTACATATCATTCACTACGACCGTATGACCCGCGAATACTACCTACATGTTTTTGGAAAAACTGAGCTAAATAGAGAAGAGGCCGAAAAATTACTGATGAACGATAAGGACTACTGGGCTGAGTTTTCAAAATAGGAACAATGGTAAAAGCCGCTCCATTTCTGAAGCGGCCCTACATTACACCACAAACAAAACAAACAATTATCTTCCTCTCATCTGGCGCTGGCCACCATCCTGCTGACGGGCTGGTGCCTGACGGGCCGGTGCCTGACGCGGTGCCTGCTGGCGCATCTGCTGACGCTGTGGCTGCGCACGTTCCATTCTCTGTGGTTCGGGGCGGCGCCACTCCCTCTGCGGAGCTGCCTGCTGACGCTGCTGTATACTACGCTCTCTCACCTCACGCTGCCGCTGTATCTGTTGCGTACGTTGTTGTTGCATCCGTTGCATTTGCTCAGTCCTTTGCTGCTGTGCACGTTGCATCTGCGCTTCCCTCTGCTGCCGCTCACGCTGCATAATCTCACTCCTTTGTCGTTGTTCCCTCTGCATTTGCTCGGCTCGCTGGCGCTGCATACGCTCCTGTTCCTGGCTTCGCTGCGCCTGCATCCTGTCTGCCAGTACGCGGCGCTCCTCCTGTTGCCTTTGCTGCTGTATTTCCCTGGCAGAGGTACGCTCTCGATTCATCCTAAGGCGCTCCTCTTGCTGTTGTTGCTGCAGTACCCGACTGGCATTTTCACTCCGGTTCAGGTTGTTGCGGTCAATCTGCGTACGGTCAATCCCCTGGTTCCTGATGTTGTTATTTTGCGCAGTCTGCCTCTCTCTCTGCTGAAGTTCGTTCTGTACTCCAGCCTGAGGAAGGCGAACATCTGCATTGCGGGAGGGACTCTCTGCAAAACCATTTCTGTGCTCATTGCCACCTGTTGTTCTCTCTCGCGGCCCTTCATAATAGCTTCTGATGGGTTTCTGAGAACGTACCACCTGGCGCGGAGCTTCAGTTCTGTTATTAGAAGCCTGTCTAACCTGTGGACGATAAAGTTCGACCGCTCCGCTTCTCAGCCTTCCACCTGTAGGGTTCCGCGAGTCACGGATGTCATATACGTTTACCCTGCCACCTGTGTACCGCTCTACATGATCCCTTCGAGGTCCATACACATACCTATTGTCATACACGTTGTTGATGATGGTCGTGTTATTAATAATCGTAGTGTTATACTGAGGGCCCCTCCACCGTGAATAGTAGGCGGGCTGGTAAATATATTGCTGAGGAATAAACACCCACCAATCATTCGGTGCATAGTATCTTCCCACATTGATGTTGATGTTAATTCCAGGTCCCATTGGCGCCCAGCCATAATGGCCTCCACCATGCCTCCAGTCTACCCAGGCAGGCCCCCATTCATTACCAGGTATCCAGACCCAACCATAGAAAGGATTAAGAGTCCAGCGACCATAGTGGAATGGCGCCCAGCCCCAATCATAGTCAGAGACCCAGGTATTACCGTATTCTGTCATGGCCCACCTGCCACCGGAATAGTAGGGACGAAAATCACGTCCTACCGATGGAGCCCAGACATATCCATAATCCGGATCATCCAACCACTGGCCGTGAGGCGCCAGTTCATTATAAAACATTTGAAAGGAAACAGATACACCTGGCTGTGCGGTTGCGGACTTCGTATTAAAGGCTACCATCGCAACAGTAAGCACAAAAGCTCCTACTATTGATCTGAATATGCGTGTCATCATCTGAAATTTAAAGGCTGAAAAGAAATTCTGCTGTATAGCCCTGTTAAACCAAAAGCAGTTCCCTTTTTTGTTAACAGACTGTTAAAGCCACAGATGAGGCTGTATTTCCTTTATTTCCATCCCTTTTCACTTGGTTTTTTCTTCATCTATCGCGACGTCACCCTTGATCGATCCCTTAAAGACTCCTTAGACAACTATAAACCTTATTTTCGCGGCAGCATTTTTTAGGCAGCAAACCAAAGCTGTACCATAATATGAAGAAATCTATCCTGATAACCGGCGGAGCTGGTTTCATCGGCTCACATGTCGTCCGCTTATTTGTTAATAAATACCCATCTTATCAGATTGTCAATCTCGATGCCCTCACCTATGCGGGCAACCTCGAGAACCTGTCTGATATAGAAAATACCCCGAACTACACCTTCGTAAAAGCAGACATCCGCGATGCTGCTGCTATGAATGAGCTGTTTCAGCAGTACCAGTTCGACGGGGTAATCCATTTGGCAGCAGAAAGCCATGTGGACCGCCCCCTCAAAGATCCTAACGTCTTCATCGAAACAAACGTGATCGGCACAGCCAACCTGCTCAATGCAGCCCGCGAACTCTGGGCAGGAAACTTTGAGGACAAGCGCTTCTACCATGTCTCAACTGATGAAGTTTACGGCTCTCTTGGTGATACCGGCTTCTTCCTGGAGACTACCCCCTACGATCCTCAGTCACCCTACTCTGCATCCAAAGCAGCTTCTGACCACCTGGTACGCGCATATGGCAATAACTACAAGTTGCCATTCGTGATCACCAACTGCTCTAACAACTACGGGCCCAATCAGTTCCCGGAGAAACTGATTCCGCTCTTTATCAACAATATCCAAAACAACATTCCGCTCCCTGTGTATGGAGATGGCAAGTACACCCGCGACTGGCTCTATGTAGTAGACCATGCCAGGGCTATAGACCTGGTATTCCATGAAGGAAAAGAAGGTGAGACCTACAACATTGGTGGCTTTAATGAATGGCAGAACATAGAGCTGATCAAGCTCCTCTGCAGGCAGATGGATGAAAAGCTCGGCCGCAAGCCCGGCACCTCAGCTAACCTGATCAGCTACGTCAAAGACCGTCCCGGCCACGATCGTCGTTATGCGATTGACGCCTCTAAGATTAACAGAGAACTTGGCTGGAAACCCTCAGTAACATTCGAAGAAGGCCTGAGTGCGACAA
>JAFAAT010000331.1 GCA_023426425.1 Bacteroidota bacterium
AGTACCGTAAGGACCTGTTCCTACAGGGAATACCCTCCACTCATATCCGTTAGCAGGAGTGCTGGTACTAGCCGTAAAGTTTACATCTGCAGTGCTTGAAGTCACATTCGCTGCAGTCAAACTACCAGGAGCCAGACAGGTCGGAGCGGGAAGGATAGTTACTGTGTAGTCGTGTGTCTCGCCATAAGTAAATGTACTCATACATGCATCAAATGAAGTACTCGAATACACATCTCTTACACGCATCCGGTGGTTACCCAGTGTCGCAGTCAAAGGGATACTAATTGTGAATGGAACTGGAGTTGAGCCACCATACGATACGCTAGATGCAGTGACTTCATCTGTAGCATCGAAGATTCCATCGTCACCAAAGTCGATCCAGATACGCAGATTCTGACCGCTACCGTAGTTTGCGGTAACTGAACCGTTATAGGAAAGAGACTGAGCCATCTGTACTGGTGTTTGTGCGGTCCGGTCATCATAGGCATTAGCTGAACAGCCTGTGTTCTGATCGTTAAACGATGTACCATTGTCACCGTTCAGCACGAAGGAATTGATGTCGTCGCCTACCGTACATCCAGAGGAATAGGTCGGTATACAGTAGCAGTTAGTTGGAGCATTCTGAGCAACAGAAACTACGTTGGAGAAATCTGTCAAGCCACCGTTGGTACAAGTAATTGACAAACGATAGTCTGTTGCAGTGGTCTGGCTGGCGACTGATAGAACTGAAGAAGTAGCGCCAGTTATATTGGTCCAGGTGTTAGCCCCGGCTGGTGATTCCTGCCATTGCATTACAATACCACTTCCAATCGTAGAGCCTGACACTGTCACATCAAAAGGATTGCCGGCACAAATAGCTGATGGACCAGATGCGGTACCAGCAACCGGCTGGCCGCTACATGGCACGGCCGCAGCAATAGTGATTAAGTAATCGTGTGTTTCACCACCTCCCATTGCAAGGCAGGCATCACCTGATCCGTTCTGATTGCCAGCACCACGGCTGCGAACACGCATTCCCGTGAGACCAGTCAATGCAGTCATCGGTACAGTCAAAGTAGCTGAGTGGCTGGTACCAGTTGTACCGGTCTGAATCCATTCTGTTGCATCAAAAATACCATCCTGGTTATAGTCAATCCAGATAGAACCGATGGATGAAGCATCAAAAGTGAGTGAAACAGGATAGCTAACTCCCTGAACAAGCGTTGCGGTTGCGCTACCTGTATCAGGATATGCTGTGTAAAAAGTGGGTGATGGACCAGTGCCTGACGTATGGTTCATGGTTGTACCAGTGACGGTGACGTTGGTAATTTGCGAACCACCCATATTTGTGGCGGTACAGTAGCAATTGTAGAACGGATTCATGGCGACTGATACAGTATTCGAGATATCTGTAAGCCCGCCGTTGATACAAGTCACCACTGCACGATAATCTGAGGCCGCAGTTTGACCACCGACTATTACATAGTTTGCTGTAGTAGCACCAGTTACAGGGCTCCAGGTATTCGCTCCTGCTGGAGATTGTTCCCATTGGATATTAATACCCGTAGCGAGCGTGTACCCAGTTAATCCAAGAGCAATATCCTGGTTCAGACATACTCCTGCAGGTGCAGTAGCAGTACCAGCAGTAGGTGCTCCTGAACATGGAGGAGGAACTATAATATTCACAGTATAATCATGAGCCTCACCATAGGTGTAGCTGATACATGGATCGATTGCATTGGCAGCAGTCTGTCCATAAACTAACCTTACTCTCATGCGGTAAGTGCCAGCGTTGGCTGAAGCTGGAACTGTAAAGCTGAATGCGCCAGTGCTTGTGTTACTTAAATTATCCAAAGCGGCGATCTCCTCAGCAGCATCGAATACACCGTTCGCATCGTAGTCAATCCAAATGCGGACGTCTTCCGAGGTAGATGTGTAGTTTGTGGTCACATTACCGGTATAGGTAGAACCTGCAGAAAGAGTTGCCGACATACTTGTAAAGTCCTGGTAACCGCCTGTTGGACATGGCGTATTCAGGTTGTTAATTCCAGGTGCAACATCTCCGAGAAGAATTACATCGTCGATATCATCACCTACAGTACAAGCGGTGGTGTAAACCGGGGTACAATAACAGGCGCTTGGAGCAGATTGAGCAACTGAAACAACATTTGAAATGTCGGTTTGACCACCGTTTACACAGGTTACCAAAGCACGGTAATCTGTTGCTGCTGTTTGTCCACCAACGATCACATAGTTTGCAGTTGTAGCACCAGGAATGGCAGTCCACATGTTAGCACCAGCCGGAGATTGCTCCCACTGAATGTTTATACCTGAAGCAAGAGTAAATCCGGATAGACCCAGATTCACATCATCGCCGAGACATACCGTAGCCGGTGCAGTTGCTGTACCAGCTGTAGGTATGCCGGAGCAGGGAGCAGGCACTATAATGTTCACAGTATAATCATGAGCTTCGCCATAAGTGTAGCTGATACATGGATCAATTGCATTGGCAGCAGTCTGTCCATAAACTAACCTTACTCTCATGCGGTAAGTGCCTGCGTTGGCTGAAGCTGGAACTGTAAAGCTGAATGCGCCAGTGCTTGTAATACTTAAAATGTCCAAAGCGGCGATCTCCTCGGCAGCATCGAAGCCACCGTTCGCATCGTAGTCAATCCAGATGCGGACGTCGTCCGAGGTAGATGTGTAGTTTGTGGTCACATTACCGCTATAGGTAGAACCTGCAGAAAGCGTTGCAGACATATTTGTAAAGTCCTGGTATCCACCTGTAGGGCAGGGTGTGTTCAGGTTGTTAATTCCAGGTGCAACATCGCCGAGGAGAATTACATCGTCGATATCATCACCTACAGTACAAGCGGTGGTGTAAACCGGGGTACAATAACAAGCCGTCACTGGATTTAAGGCAACTGAATGTACGGGCGAAATGTCCGACTGACCTCCGTTGATACACGTAACTACAACTCTGTAATCAGTAGCAGCAGTTATATTGGATACAACCAATTGTGGACTTGTAGCACCTGTAACTGGTGTCCACATGTTAGCGCCAGCAGGTGACTCTTCCCACTGAAACGTGATACCACCTGCAGCAGTATAACCGGTGAGGTCTAGTGTAAATCCTACACCCGCACAAGCTGCGGCCGGTCCGCTGACTGTGCCTGCGGTCGGAATACCAGCACATGGAGTAGAAGGAATGTAAGAAATGATAAGTGCAGGTACTTCTTCAGGTGTCGGTGCGTCGTATCCGTAAATCTCATAGTTATTAGTAGAACCACGCACGAAGCTCATCACGACCGTGCTTCCAAGGTTTGTTGAGAGGAATCCAACCCCCGCTGCATTTAAAGACTTGTTCTGGAAAGCATTTACCGTCCAACTTGAAGCGTTGAAATTAGTCGTAGCATTCGCGTTGAGCAATGTGTACAGTGTACTGCCAGCAACAGTTGCAGGATCATTTGCTGCTGTCATTGCATAGCCGCCGACCCAGTTTGTTGCTGATGAGTTAACAGAGTTACTGGTAGTCTTAAACAGAATACTAGCACTGTTGATTGTAGAACCACCTGGGATAGAAGACAGGTCAAAGACTGCCCAACCACGATTGGAACTTGAGGTGATTCCCGTCATCAAGCCATCGTTCTTTGTACCAGCAGTATTAACAGAACCGGTTTTGTAACTACCGACGGTCCCGGTAGCATAGATCGTGTCTATTACCTGCGCGTGTACCCCCGAAAAACCGAAGACACTAAGCAGCAGTAATAGCAACTTAAACTTGTGTTTGTGTAAAGTTGATTTCATCATTGGTAATCATTTAAGATAATGCCTACTCTGTAAGGTTTTCGGCGTCCCCCTTGCTAAAAAACTCAATTAATGAAGCAGTGTTCAGTCAAAATAGTACCAGGAATAAAATGATAGCAATGTAGTGTCTGTCTCAGCGAGAAGAACAAAATGGAAACTAAGTAAATTAGTCAGTGATCAGCTTTTAACAAGCAGATTTCCGGGAGAGATTTCCAGAAACAAAATAGATCGTAGCCCTGAAGGAGACTTTCTGGAAGGCAATAGGTATGGAATCATCATGAGTAATCAATTTAGAAACAATGGTAGGCTAATGTAGGAAAAAAACAGTACAAGTCATTGTGCTTCAAAAAATATCTTTTACCTACCTGTAAAAAATAGCGGTGCATTCTATTTAATTGCGGAACATCAGTTGCGCGTTAAATTCCATACGTAGAAAGGAGTATGATATCTCCAGTCGACGCCTACCAAAAGAACTTTGTTATTCCAAAAGCCGCGGAGCTGCTGACCTTCAAAAGATAAACCCCCTGTCGAAAACCCGGGTTGGATATTGAATGTCTCTGTGTCCCGATAGTCGTTCTTAGTAGGCCATTGTAGATAACGCGGCCAGTCAAATCCAAAACTTCGACAGTGTATATTTCTGCTTTGGAAGAGTGGAAACCGAAAGTAAGATTCACATCTTCAGGGTTATAGTAAATCGTCAGTGGCATCATTTCCTTAGGCATGGTCGCAACCCCGTTCAGCATTGAGCTACCATTGAATGTAATGCTCACATCATCGATGGCCAGGCCGTCGTCGCTACTGGAGATGTTGCGATCTGTCCATTTCAATAGCAGATTGGAGCCGGGGGGCACAATCACGCTGAAAGAATCAGTGATCATCCTGAAGTACTGAGAATCATTACCATTAAGTGCATCTCCGCTGTTCTGGCTGGCTGAAGAATCCACCGAGTTTAGCATCAGCGAAGGGACTTCTATCCAGCTGGCAGTTGGAGCGATATCACCGATACTGTCTGCATCCATGCTGTAATGAAACGAAACAGTATCAGCCTTCACTACGGTATGCCCTACCCGCCATTGTTCCAGACGGAGTTTAATCACAACACTTGTAATGGTATCGGTGAGCGTGTTATTGGTAAACATCACTCCATAGGATGGAAGGACTGACCCTGAAGCTACAGAGCCGAGGGCACGTTCCTGGGAACCGGGAGCACCAAAGCTATAGGTATCGCCATTATTCGATGTACCATGCCCTGCACGATACAATCCATCTGCAGCATTTCCATTTCCGGATTCAGCAATTGCCCAACCTGTGGGAAGCATGCTTAGATTGGTACCCAGTGTATCCAGAACATCGAAATCCTGAGTGTATTGGTAACCCAAAGCGGGAACTGCAATTGGCTGCTGGGCAGTAGCAGCGGTCATAGAGATACTTACCAGCATAAACAAGAATAGTTTTTTCATGCGTATAGATTTTATAGTCATTGACCCGAGACAGTTACATCGTCAATTTCATAGGTTGTAGTCTGGTCAGGGTCTGAGCCGGTGTATTTGAAAGCGATATTTAGTTTGGTTGCTGCGGGAAGCTGAATCTCGCCGGAGTTTACCCAGGATGCACCTGAGAAGCTTCCTGTATTCTGACTGATGATTGCTGGCAAAGGTGTCCAGCTGGCGGAAGCCGGATCACCAGTGAAATCAGTGCTGTACATCACCTCCAGTTTTGCGCCGTTATGAAAAGCCGACAATGACCTGAACGATAATACCGCATTGGCTACACCAGATAAATCAAGTGGAGGTGTTATGAGCCAGCTGATGATTGATGATTGCCCTGTATTGTAAGCCGAGATTCTCGCGTAGGGATTGGAGGTGCTGCCTGCATTAGAATACTGCCATTTTTCGGAACCCGCCTCCGGATAGTTTGTCCATCCGGGCAGAGAAATATCACCCGTGGTTTCACCGTCAAATGTCTCATTCAATATAATAGTACCCGGCGTGCTACTGTCACATCGGGGGTTGTAAAAACTTAGGTCGGTGGTATCACGGATCACTAGCTGCGGCGTGTTGTGAAACACGGTGTAAATTCCCGCGATAGTTCCTTTTCCAGCAGGAACAACTGCATTGCGGAAACTGGCGTAGTTGCTGGTTCTTACACTCAGTTTGCCCGACCCTGTGCAGGATTCAATGTACCTGTCCGTGCCGCTTTGCGATGCAGTGTTTGGATCGAGTGCATAGGTTAGCCCCAGTTCCGAAGCCTGAAACTGCACATCCTTAATTACAATGAGACGATTGACGTATGCGGGCGAGACAACCTTGACTACATCCAGCGCGACGGTATCGGGTATAATCTCGTGGGGATAGTCTGCACCGGTGATGAAACTGTCAACAACTGTAGGCGGTATTTCTGACATGGCTCCTGAGGCATCAGTAAAACCTAGCTGCGGATAACTGTTGTAGAGTCCCAAATAGAGCCCCTGTAGATCTATATACAGTTTGCGGCCGACAGGGTACCTTGAGTATAGTGCATGACGGTCTATCAGGATTGTAATACCAGCTGTCGAGTCCTGAATGGTTATCTGCTTATAGAAATTTCCGGACCGGTCGTCGGCTACTACAATACCCGCAATGCGCCAGGCGCTGTCAATCCGTTGAGCAGTCGAGGCACTGGCAAACCTGGCCTTTAACTCTGCAATAGTCAGATTCACAGGCAGACCTGGGTCGGACTTAGATAGATCAGGAGGTGCTTCATAGGCTTGCTTAACGCAGGAAGCGTAAGCAAGGAACAAGGGTAACAGGAGGGTTTTCAGGCTTTTCATTGTGGCTTAAATCAGGTTATACATCAGAATTTAAGTGCGAGGTTTATGAAATAGTTTCTACCCAGGGCATAGAAATATCTTGAAGCAAAAAGATTCGGGTTATTTCCTGAATAATCAAAGCGTGCATTTTCGAAACCACTTGTGCGTATCTCCTGATTGTCCAGCAGGTTATTGACACTTACACTTAGATACAGGAATACATCATCAGGCAGTGTTCTACTCATCTTTGAAAGCAGGAAGGATTTACCAAAAAACAGGTCGAGGGTATATGCAGAGGGGAACCGTTCCTGTTCCACAATAGATTTCCATGTTGGGGATCCGGGCTCAATCATCTCGACAGTGTATGGTGTCCTGCGTGAAGCGGCTATGTCTACAAAGTTCCTGTCAATGAAGTTGAGGTTTAAGTTTGCATACCAGTACTTCCTTGAACGATAATTCAGACCAAGGGTCGTCATCGTCTGTGGCCCAACACCGAGGTAGTGGTTTTTCATGTATACGTCCTCGGTTTTCGGGATGGTATCAGGCGTATTTTCCTGGTAGATGGTAACGCGCGGATTGTTTGTGTAGAAGGCCTGGCCAAGGGAGGCAGCGCCAGTAAATGTGAATGCCGAGTTCAGCTTATACTCCAGTGCCAGCTCAGTGCCGATGAAGCGTGCATTCATGTCCTGCATGACGTATTGTACCATGGTATTGGCGTTACCTGTGCCCTGGTAAAAGAAGATTTGCTTCTCCGTGATGTCCTTCATGTCCGTAACATAACCACTGACACGTGCACTTGTTTTTGGTGACCTTAACAGATAACCCGCCTCGATTGCGTAGGAGTTTCTAGATTCCGGGTCCTGCACTACTGCATTTCTCACCCGCGGTGAGACGTAGGTGTTGTCGACCGTAGGTGCGTCTGCAGCCAGGCCCGCATTTAGAAAGACATAGTTTCGCCCGTTGATCTTGTAGGTTAAACCGCATTTCAAACCATATACCGCGAAAATCTGCTTTGGCGACTTGCCGTAAGAGCTGTTGACAAAAACACCGTTGCGAAAAAGACCTTCACGCTGGAAAGAATGGAACCCATAATTGGCTGATACGAAAAAGTCCGCCCTGTTGTAGGAAAAAGCAGCCTGCCCCCACCAGTAGCCTTTGTTTACCGACATGAGATAGTGGTAGAGATACTTGTCTCCTTCCCTGATGATCCCATAGGGGTTATTAAGATCATTCTGGTGCAGGCTGGAGGTAGCAGCCATGTTTCTCTCGGCAAATGAATTCACATTGAGATAGAAGTCGCCACCGAGAAGGTCTGCCAGTTCCCGATAGCTTTCTGTCTGCTGGGTCAGGAAAGACACTCCCGTGTAAACAGTGATATGGTTGTTGAGTATGTGCCGGAGGTTGGTGTTGAATATCCATTTGCGAACCGCGTCTACATCATTGCCCAAGACGTACAAAGACCTCCTGCCGGTTTCGCTACCGGGGGCACCATCAGGATTGGGAATATTGGTCATATTCCTAAAGTTCGATTGGTAAAGTTCATCCCATTTTATTTGCGGAGTGTTACGAAATGCATTCCTTGTAGTCTGGGCGGCGAGGGAATCCACCTGATCTTTCAAAAGGTAGTAGCTTGGGAGGTATCGATAGTAGTCGGGACGAGGATCAGATGCGTTGTACCAGTCGAGGCGGGAATCCTTGTTTCTGCCCCATTGATAGCCTACGGTTGTGGTGAACTTCGTGTTTTTGGAGGGCGTGTAGTCGTGACTGACCAAAAAAACCGGCTGAAAGTTATCTGCTATGCGAGCATTTCTTTTCCGGCCATTCTGGTAGCCCCAGTTGGGATTGTAAAAGTTGTTTCCAAGGATGTCGAAGGCCTCCTGGTAGGAAGGGCGGGCTTTGCCGCGACGGGTGGGGCTGGCGAATGTGGTGAGGTTTAGCTGATGCTTGTTGCTAAGCTTTTTTGAAACTGCTGTGTACCAGCTATAGCTGTCATAGAACGTGCCTTCTATATATCCTTCGTTCGCCCAGCGTCGGGATGCAGTCAAAGAAAAAGCCCAACCATTCTTCAGGAGACCACTGCTGTGAGTCACCATCAACCGGTGCCTGTATTGCCTGTTGCTTAGTGAATAGGTTGCTCTTGTTTGTCTGCGCTGGGCTGCGGCAGTAGCATCGAGGAATACTGCACCAGTCAGGCCACCTAATGTATATTCAGAGGCTTCCAAGCCATAGGTGGTGTGGCGATTACGGAAGACATCATTGAGGCCACCCCAGTGCGCCCAGGGGACAGTATTATTTTCCAGGTCGTTCATAGGAGCGCCGTTGATCAGCACCTGTAATTGCTGCTGATCATAGCCGCGAGGTTTGAACCAGTAGGGACTCCAGGAGAATGCTGCTGCTTTTAAGAATGCGTCCGGATTTGCAGTTAGCAGCCCACTAACATTGATGTTTGCCAGGCCCTCTTCATCCTCGTCACCGAGATCGTCAATTGTCAATAGCGGTATCTCTATGCTTTCGCGAGTGAAGATATCTACTGCAGGGTCGACGTAGAGGACACCCAGATCGACGACATCCTTGTTTACTAAAATCTCCACTGTGTCGGCTGCTGAACCTGCATTGGAGATCACAAGCTTGTGAGTACCGTATGGGATTTGGCTGAAGCTGAAGTCACCTTCATTGTCAGTTGTTGTAGCTAGCCAGAGAAGGGGAAACAAGATCTGAACATTGGGGGCGGGTTGTGAGGAAAGCTCGCTATGGAGCTTGCCTTTTACCAGCGCGGTTTTAAGCTGTTGTGCAAACAGGGAAGTAGTGTAAAGCGAAGTCACTACCAGGAACAGCCATATCTTCGAGTGCATAACTGAAAGACAGGTTAAGGGTCAGGTGCATCAAAGATAGAAATCTGAAACAAATTTTAAAAAGGTGCCTATCTGGAATTTTCTACTAATTCTTTATTTTCGGTATTGACCAAGTATTTAGGTTGTGTTGTCCCGAGCCCTATTCGTTACGACCTGTCTGCTACTAATCAGTTTTGCGCTAGCTGCCCAGAATAAAACCTACCAGGTGGCGGCTGTTGCCTTCTACAATTTTGAAAATCTGTTTGACACCGAGGATGATCTGAAAAACAGGGGAGATGACGAGTACCTTGCCGAGGGAAAGTACCAATATGACGAACATGTCTACAAGCAGAAACTGCACAACCTGGCCACTGTGATCCAGCGGATGGGTACAACACTGACACCTGACGGGCCGGCGCTCATTGGTGCTGCAGAAGTGGAGAACGGGAAAGTGTTGGCGGACCTTGTGGGGCAGCCGGAAATTGCAGGCAGAGGATACAGATACATCCATTTTGAAAGCAGAGACTTCAGTGGGATTGATGTAGGAATGATATATAATCCGAGATACTTTCGGGTACTCACTGCAAGACCGTTGATGGTGGACATCAGCATGCAGGGAAAGAAAGGTGGCAGGACCCGTGATGTGCTGTATGTGCACGGAGTGTTTGCAGGCGATACAATTCATGTGTTTGTAAACCATTGGCCGTCGAGGCGCGGCGGAGAGGCAGCCTCGGAACCATTAAGAGCGATTGCTGCTGCCGTGAACAGGAAAATTATTGATTCTCTGATGAGCCGCAACCCGAACACGAAGGCGATCATCATGGGTGACCTGAATGATGATCCTACGGATGTGAGCATTACAAAAATCCTGGGGGCGGAAGGGAAAAAGAAAAGGCTTGAGGCAAATGGCATTTACAATCCATTTATTGATTTTTATAAAAAGGGGATTGGCACATCCGCATACAACGATACCTGGGGTCTTTTTGATCAGATTATGGTGACAGCCCCGCTGGTCAATGCACCGGACACCGAATGGAAATACTACAAGGCTGAAGTATTCAACCAGGATTTTCTAAAGGCGAAGTTTGGACGCTGGAAAGGCTATCCTCTGCGCTCTTTTGACAATTTTCGATGGGTGAACGGCTACAGCGATCACTTTCCTGCAATTGTGTACCTGGTAAGGGAAGTTGACTAGGATAAGAACGAGAAACTCAAATCCTAATAGCTCGTTAACCAGATGCAAAGCCCGGGTTAAGCAGTTCTATTTTCTTGTATCAACTTGTGCGGCGTCCAATCTTTGCATCATCAAACAAACAAAAACACTCAAAACAAAACAACATGAAAAAGCTCATCTTCACCACCGCAGCACTTATCGGTTTGACTGTAGCAACAAATGCTCAGAACACCAGCAATGCTTCTTCCAATGCGAGCCAGGCAGTACAACTTGCACTTAGCAACGCCATCGAGATTGGCTTTACCAATACGGGTAATGCAACTGGCAATGCTGTAACCATGGCCTTTACATCTGCAAACGACTATGCTAACGGTGTAGAATCAGCGGAACAGGAACTGAAGGTTCGTTCGAACAAGGAATTTAAAGTAGGCGTGAAGATTGATTTGAATTCTTTCAACTATACGGGCCCGGGAAATCTCAACCTTGCTACTGTTCCAATGAATGCTTTTGCGCTTAAAGTAGCCAACAACAATACCGGCGGAAATATTGCTGCACCATTTACTACCAGTTCATTTAGCACACTGACTGGTGTTGATCAGAACCTGATTGTGGATGGTGACAACGGTGGCGATCAGAAGTTTGCTATCAAGTATAAGTGTACTCCTGGATTTTCGCTGCCTGCCGGTACTTACACTTTTAATGTTGTGTATACTGCAACGCAGCAGTAATCAGACCTAATCTATAATACGTTTGAGCCTCTTCGGAGGCTTTTTTTGTTTTGGGATGTGGTAAAAGGCGATAGCGATAGCGAAAGCGATGGCTAGAGGGACGTGAGGGACAGACCACCCCGGCCTTACGGCCACCCCTGCCTACCGGCAGGCAGGCCTCCTTGTCATGGAGGGGAGTCGAGAGGGACCAGCGACGAGTGGGACGAGTGAGACGAGTGGGACGAGCGCGACGTGGGACAGGGTGACGGGGGGGGCTAGATGGCGATGGCGAAAGCCAGGGCGAATGCCAGGGCGAATGCCAGGGCGAATGCGATGGCTAGAGGGACGGGAGGGACGGCGGGCAACATGACGAAGGCGAAAGCGAGGCCGAGGGCGAGGGCGCAAGGGAGGGATATGCGAGGGATGCAAACGAGGGCTAAGGCTCCCTGGGCTGAAGCTGTTGGGGAGGGGGTACTGAACTAATGTATTAAAACATTAGCCGGAAAAATGAAATTGCAGTAGGTTTGCAGCCTGTTTGCCACAGGGATGTGGTTATTATATATCACGCAAATTCAACAGAATGAAGATTCTAGTTTGTATCAGTCAGGTTCCTGACACCACTACAAGGATCGCTTTCAGCGACAACAATACTAAATTTAATACCCAGGGCGTCACCATGATCATCAATCCTTATGATGAATGGTATGCACTGGTTCGGGCGCTCGAACTAAAAGAATCGGGTGC
Organism: Bacteroidota bacterium; assembly: GCA_023426425.1. Lineage (GTDB taxonomy): Bacteria > Bacteroidota > Bacteroidia > Chitinophagales > Chitinophagaceae > JAFIGV01. The sequence goes on from JAFAAT010000331.1 coordinate 12,031, forward strand.
GGCCACTGCTGTGCACCTAATTACAGTAGGAAAGGCAGATGCAGAGCCTGTGATCCGCAAGGCGCTGGCGCTGGGTGGTGATGAGGCTATCCGCATTGATGCTGACAGCAATGATCCCTATGTAGTAGCTGCGGAGATTGCTGAGTATGCGAAGAATGAAAACTACGACCTTGTGCTTTGTGGCAAGGAGTCGATAGACTATAACAATGGTGTGGTGGGCGCTATGCTGGCCGAGTTGCTGGACATGAACTATATTGGTTTTGCGACGAAGCTGGATATTGATGGCAACACAGCGACCGTTACCCGTGAGATAGAAGGTGGTGAAGAGAAAGACAGCAGCAGCCTGCCACTGGTGGTATCCTGCCAGAAAGGTGTGGCTGAAGCGCGGATTCCTAATATGAGGGGGATCATGGCTGCAAGGACCAAGCCTTTGAAAGTGGTACCAGCTGCGGCCATTGAGGCGCTCAGTGAGATTGTTTCCTATGACCTGCCACCTGCCAAGACCGGTGTGAAGATGTTTACTGCCGACAACCTGGAGGAACTGGTTCAGGCATTGCACAATGAAGCAAAGGTGATCTAACCTAATTTTTTTACCAATCAATCAACACTAAAATGTCAGTAATCGTTTTAGCAGAACATACTCAAGGAATATTTAAAAAGAAAACCTTTGAAGCGGTGCAATATGCAGCAGCTATTGCGCAACGCATGGGCGGCACGGCTACGGCTGTGGTGCTGGGCACAGTAGACGCAGGGGTGATGCAACAACTTGGCGCCTATGGTGCTCAGAAGGTTTTGCATGTATCTGATGCCCGTCTGGACAACCTGAGCTCAAGGGCGTATACCAAAGCCCTGGCTGCAGCGGCAGAAAAGGAAGGCGCAAAGGTGATTGTTGCATTGCATGATGTAACTGGCAAGGCTGTTGCGCCTCGTCTGGCTGCACGCCTGAAGGCGGGCATGGTAGCAGGTGCTATCTCCTACCCTGATGTGGAGAAAGGATTTGTGATCCGCAAATCGGTATTTGCCGGAAAGGCATTTGCTGATGTAAAGATCAACAGTGAAATAAAAATCGTCACTTTAATGCCTAACACCTTTCAGGTGTCTAAGTCTGAAGGGTCTGCTGGGGTAGAAACCCTGGCCGTGAGCTTTGAAGACAAGGACTTTGGTGTGCAGGTGAAGGAAGTGAATAAAGTAACTGGTGCAGTGCCGCTGGCTGAAGCTGAGCTGGTGGTTTCCGGAGGTCGTGGACTGAAGGGACCGGAGAACTGGCATGTG
>JAFAAT010000059.1 GCA_023426425.1 Bacteroidota bacterium
TTCTTCCACCGCATCCGGCAACTTCAGAAGGGTAGGGCATAGTCAGTTCATGACCTCACGCTTCAAAAAAACAAAGACACGAAAACACAAAAAAACCTCCTCTCCCTCCTCAAAAAAACAAAGAGACGAAAACACAAAAAAACATCCTCTCTCCGTGGAACTCTGCGTCTCCTCATCCCGATAACTATCGGGACTGTGTAACTTATCTTTCCTACGTCAAAAAGACGAAGTCACGAAACAACAAAAAAACAAAACCTACTCCTTCACCTTATCCTCAATCGCCACATCCCTCACAAAATTCCTCTGCAGCTTCATATTCACCAGCACCTCCTCAGCTCCAGCCCTCCTGCAACCCTCCTGCACATCCGCAATCAACTGAATCACTTCACTATACGTCCCCTCAACCACCGTCTCAAACGGGCAAACCTTATACTTCAATCCACTCACATCAATAATCCTGATAGCTTCATCAATGATGCTGTAAGCCGCTGCCTTCGCTATTCCCAAGGGAAGCACCTGTATCGCCAGGTTTACTTTTGTATCCATGCCGCCAAATTATATGAATTAAGCTCTTCCTTAAAAAAAATGTTAGCCGTACCTTGCGATTCTAAATTTTCAAATCATGAGAAAACTTGCACTTGCATTTCTTATTGTAGCAACATCCTTCACCACTTCTTCTGCACAGCAGCCACTCAAGCTGCCTGCACTAAGTCCTGCTGCCAATATCTCCCAGGAGTTCTCCACGTCCAAAATCGAGATCAGCTATAGCCGTCCCTCTATGCGCGGTCGTAAGATCTTCGGTGATGTAGTAGCCTATAACAATGTATGGCGTACTGGTGCCAACGGTGCTACCCGCATCAAGTTTGGCGAAGACGTAAAGGTTGCCGGTAAAGATGTGAAAGCTGGTGAATATGCCATCTACACGATCCCCGGAAAAGAACAATGGGAAGTGATTCTAAACAAAGGCGTAGGTAACTGGGGCGCTATGGGCTATGATACTAAAGACGATGTAGCTCGTTTCATGGTAAAACCTCAAACACTTTCAACTCCGGTGCAGACTTTCACCATTAATGTGAGCAATCTGACTTTCAATTCAGCAAACATTGACATTGAGTGGGAGCGCACCAAGATTACTATTCCTGTCTCAGTTGACAACCAGGCCAGTATCCTTGCTGACATCGACAGAGCAATCAACAAACCCAGCATCCCTTATTTCCAGGCTGCTAACTACCTCTACGAAACCAACCAGGACATGAGCAAAGCCATGGAATATGTAAACAAAGCATTGGCTCAAAATCCTAACGCCTATTACATGTACAACCTGAAAGCCCGTATCGCACAGCGTCAGGGCAATAAGGATGTTGCTATTGAAGCTGCAACTCAATCCATGGAACTGGCTAAGGGTACTCCTAACGAAGCTGAGTACAAGAGAAACGGCGAACGCATCATCAAAGCAATGTCCGGCCGCTAGTCTCCAATTCTCATTATATTTACACCCGTCCCGGCAATGCCGGGACGGGTTTTTCATTATCACACCATGCGCAGATTATTTCTTTTTTCCCTCGCCCTCATTTCTTTTTTCAAAGTTTATGCACAGCAATTCCGTCCTGCAACTTCAGCACAGATCTACGGCCAGATTGCCCAGCTGAATCACCTCACCAATGTACTTTACCTTGCAGCCCATCCCGACGATGAGAATACAAGGCTACTGGCCTGGCTGGTAAATGACCAGCATATCAACACTGCCTACCTCTCTCTTACTCGCGGAGATGGTGGACAAAACATACTGGGTAGCGAACAAGGTGCAGCACTAGGACTGATACGCACCCATGAACTACTGGAAGCAAGAAAGCTGGACGGTGCAGGACAGTTCTTCACGCGCGCACTTGATTTTGGCTTCTCCAAAACACCTGAGGAAACATTCAAACACTGGAATGAATACACGATCCTTTACGACATAGTATGGAACATCAGGAAATATCGTCCCGATGTGATCATTGCGCGCTTCCCTCCGGATAGCCGTGCTGGCCATGGGCAGCATGCCGCATCTGCTATTCTTGCCGGGCAGGCATTCAAACTGGCAGGGGATAAGCTGCAATACACAGAGCATTTTAAGTACCTCCAGCCCTGGCAACCCACACGCCTGGTCTGGAATACATATCGCTTTAGCCGGGCCAACACTACTTCAGAGGATCAGTTTAAGATCAAGGTCGGTAACTACAGTCCGCTGCTTGGCATGGGCTATGGTGAGCTTGCAGGCATCAGCCGGAGCATTCACCGTAGCCAGGGAGCCGGTACACCCAGCGTGCCCGGCGTACAGACCGAATACTTCGCGCATGTGGCAGGCGATCAGATAGACAGTGCACTTTTTGAAGGCATAGACATTACCTGGAACAGGGTAGGGCGCCCGGAGATTGGTCAGCGAATAGAGCAGATCCTCCATGACTACGATTTCACAAACCCTGGGGCAAGCCTTCAGTCACTGCTCAGCCTTCGAAAAGAAATAGCTACTGTAAAAGACGAATTCTGGCGCACACAAAAACTGCAGGAGCTGGACAACATTATAGTGAGTGCTGCCGGTATTATGGCTGAAGCCACCACCAGCCAACCCCAGGCGGTTCCCGGCAGCTCTGTGCCAATGACACTTCGTATCGTCAGCCGTGCATCTGTACCTGTAGGCCTGAGTTCTGTTCAATGGCCACAGGAGAACCTCAACATCAATCAGACCCTTTCCGAAGACAGTCTCTATAGCTTTGAGCACGTGGCTCATATCAGCTCAAGTCAGCCAATCACCCAGCCGTATTGGATGGAAGATTTTCAGTCCCGCGCAGGGTTCTACATTCCACATGATACTCTGATTGGCCTTCCCACCACCCCGAATAATCTCATTGCCCGGGTGAATATCACAATAGGCGATCAGAACTTCATGCTGCCAGTGTCGCTATCTTACAAAAAACTGGAGCCCACAAGGGGCGATGTGGTCGAGCAACTAAGGATCGTACCTGCCGTATCGATAGAACCGTTTGCCAGTCTATTAATTGCCCAACCCGATGGCAGTCTCAGAACTGCCATTCGCCTGCATGCATACGCAGATGTTGCTAATGCTACACTCACTATCTTTGCTGATAACAAGGAGCAGCAAAAGATCACAGGCATCGATCTGGCTGCCAATTCAGACACCACCATACAGGTAACTATCACAGCAGCAGAGGGTAAAAAAGCTGGGGCACAAGGCTATTTGCTTGATGCAGAACTCACCGCAGGCAATGCTAAATACAATAAAGAGCTCCGCCTGATCCGTTACGAGCATCTGCCCACCTTGCAATACTTTACACAACCTACTGCAAGAGTGATCACCAATGACTGGAAGGTCACAGTAAAAAAGATCGGTTTCATCGAAGGCGCTGGGGACTACACGGTTTCTCTTCTTAAGCTTGCGGGCCTACAGGTGGACGTTCTCAAGGAATCTGACCTTACAGATGCTTCCAGGCTCAGGAACTATGACGCAATCATCACAGGAGTCCGTGCAGTAAACACCGAAAGAAGGATGGCTTTTTGGATGCCTGTTCTGCTAAAATATGTAGAACAGGGTGGCAA
>JAFAAT010000079.1 GCA_023426425.1 Bacteroidota bacterium
CACCTTCAGCCACCTTGTGTACCAGTCACGAAATGCTGGCCAGGTTCTGGTCTGAAACTTGAATATCCATTTCGAAAAGACAAACTTCTCCAGCAGGATAAACAAGTAGATTATCAAGACGAAATTACCCATACCCCACGCACCCGCGAGATAGCAGATAGCTGTAATCGCCAGGAAGATCACCATTGTCACCTTGTTTCTCTTAGTCCATCTTCTGCGCGAAGCCGGATCTTCATGATCATCCGCCTTCATAAAATCTACTGCAAATACGGGATTGATGATATACGCCACAATTAGTGAAGCAAGCAATGTAATGATCAGCGTAATGGGTAGAAAGAACATAAACTCACCAATCACTCCGTCCCAGAATGCGAGCGGAATAAAAGGTATCAGTGTAGTCAGAGTACCTGTGAGTACTGGTAAGAAGACTTCGGCAGTGGCTGTCTTTGCAGCTGTTTTGATCGGCACTTTACCGTTATCATAGATCCTGTGTGTGTTCTCGATCACCACAATAGCATCATCCACAATAATTCCCAACGCGAGCAGGAAGGAGAACAATACAATCATGTTCAAGGTAAATCCTATCGATGGCATGATCAGGAATGCAATTGCACAGGACAATGGAATCGATAGTGCCACAAACAACGCGTTTGTCACACCCATAAAGAACATCAGGATTATAGTCACCAGTATAAAACCAATTATAATAGTATTCACCAGATCATGCACAGTAGTTCTGGTCTGGTCACTTTGGTCACCTGTAATTACTATATTCAAATCCTTCGGAAGCTCCTCCTTCTGCATCTGATCCAGCATTGCAACTATCTTGTCCGAAGCTTCGATCAGGTTCTCACCCGATGCCTTTATCACATTGAGGGTAATGACGTTCTGCCCGTTCAGGCGTGCATAACTTTTCTGCTCTTCAAAACTGTCTTCTACCTCCGCAATGTCTCGCAGGTAAACAGATCCGCCATTTTGATTCCTGACTATGATGTTCCCAATTTGCTCAGCATTCTTAAACTCATTTTTTACACTCAGGATTCGCTTTTGGTTATTCATGGCAACCTGCCCCGCCGTAGCTGAGATATTCTCCATCGCTACCGTGCGCTCAATATCGTCAAATGTCAATCCTGCAGCCTGCATGGCAAACAGATCCACATTGATCTGTATTTCCCTCTCCAGTGCTCCGACAATATCTACCCGCTTAATCTCTTTGAATTCTTCTATCCTGTCCTGAATATCATCTGCGTATTTCTTCAGTCGCTTAAGATCATAATTACCGGAAATGTTAACATACAAAATCGGCAATTCTGATAAGTCTATATCCATTACCTCCGGTTCATTCGGCAGGTTTTGAGGGAGGTCAGCACGCGCCTTATCCACCGCATCCTTCACATCCTCCTTCGCTTCATCAACCTCTATGTCTGTGTTGAATTCAACGATTACAACCGAGAAGTCCTGGAAGGAATTACTGGTCACTTTCTTCACCCCGGTAAGATTCTTTACCTCTTTCTCTATGGGCTTAGTCACCAGGTTCTCCATATTCTCCGGAGATGTGCCCGGGTTAAATGTCTGAACAATTATTTGCGGAATCTTAATCTCCGGGAAACTCTCCTTCGGCAGATTCAGGTAGGTCATCAATCCGGCAAGCGTAATGATGACGGTTATTATATAGGTAGCCGTGCGATTGTCAATCGCCCAGCTGGATGGTTTAAACTCTCTGAATTTGTCTTTCATCTGTAATTTCTTAGTTGGTTTGTACTTACCAGATGGAATTATTTAACAGCTATCAGCTCGCCATTATCAAGGTCTTCAAAACCCGCAGTGACTACTCGATCTCCCGCCTTCAAACCGCCAAGGATCTCCACCATTCCATTCGCAGTTCTCCCGGTCTGTACAATTACAGCCCTTGCCTTGTTGCCATCAGCCACATAAAGCATGTCACCTTCAGCTGTTTTTTGCAGCACAGTTACCGGCACTACGATAGCTTCATCTCTTTGATAGTTAGAAATTCTCATGCGCGCACTCATGTTAGGATGCAGGCGTGAATTACCACCCAGGCGAGACTCAACCACAAATGAGCGCGAAACAGGATCAATAGCCTGTGAAACATGCGTCAGCTTAGTTTTCATGGAATCATTCAAATCAGGGAAGATTAAGGTTACTGAATTACCTGTTTCCACTTTCCCGAGATAATTTTCTCCGAGATTGGCAGTGGCCTTCAATTTATCCTTACTTACTACCCTAATGCCTGCGGTGCCATTTCCTCCGGGAGCTGCCATGTCACCTTCTTTTATATTCACAGCATCGACTGTACCGGAGATGGGTGACTTAATGGAGTGCATCCCTTTTTGCGCCACCATCGCTGCACGCTGGTTCCTCAGGCTTTCGTAATTGGTTTTCGCCTGTAGCAGTTGCACTTCAGTTCCGATGTTTTGAGACCATAGTTTCTGCTGTTTTTGATAAAGCTGATGTGCAAGTTCTACTTGCGCGTCAAGCGATCGTATTTGTTGTTCAATACTAGCAGCATCCAATACCGCAAGCGTTTGTCCCTTGCTTACCCGTTGCCCTACCCTGACTAGTACGTCCTTTACCACGCCAGGTGCCTGTGGTGTAGCCAATACATTTTCGTCGCCAGTTATCTGCGCCTGTACTTCCACAAACGCGTTAAATTGCTGTGGCGTCACTGTCATCACTGCCACAGCTGTCGCCTTGCCAGTATCCGACTTATTCACCTCAGCCTCAAGAGCAGCTATCTGCTGATCCAACTCTGCACGCTGTTTCTTAAGCTCTATTAATTGTTCTGTTTTGGTTTGCTTGCTGCCACAGGAAGCGAGAACCGCAGCTGTGAAAACAAGAAAGAGTGCGCGTTTCATATAGTATATATGTGTGTTGTTTTATGATTAGTTTATCTGATTAGTCCTAATGCTTTTTGAAGGTCAACCCTGGCAGTCATTACATCATAAAGTGCAGTGAAATAATTAGTCTGTGCCTCCACCAGCGCCGACTCTGCATCCATCACTTCAAGGCTGGAGCCCACTCCTTCCTTATACTTGATGCGGGCTGTATTGTATACCGACTCAGCCAGCTCCATATTTTTCCGCTGGTTTGCCAATGCCAGAACGTTATTGCGCAACGTGATCCGCGCGCTTTCCTTCTCCATTGTAAGTGCCTGTCGCAGATTAAAAAGGTTATTCTCTGTCTGCTGCAGCGAAAGCTCGGCCTGGGTCACTTTATTTCTTCTTTGAAATCCTGTAAACAATGGAACGTTGACAGTAGCACCAATCATCGAAGTTCGTTGCCATTGATCGCCCGACTGAAATAGATTCTCCATGTTATATAATGTATAACCATAATTACCAAAAGCAGCAATCGTTGGTAGCCATCCCAGTTTGTATCGCTTCAGATCAAACGCATTCAGCTCCCGCTGTATTTCCATCAACTGATACTCAAAACGGTTGCGAAACTCGAGTTCCCTGTTAAGCAAGTCTGTTCCGGTGTAGTCGTCAGAGAGGCTGTCGGTAAGTCTTATAGGATGCTCCAGCGGCATACCCATCTGGTACTTCAAAGACAGGTACGCAAGGCCTATCATCTGATCTACTCTCACTTTCTGGGTCTGAAGATTATTCAAGGCAACGGTAATCCGATCCACATCGATCTTTTCTACGAAACCCGCCTTGTACATCTCACTCATCTCAAACTCCATCTGCTGCAACCTGCTGATATTCTGGTCTACCAGCCCTCTCTGTCTTTCAGCAATCAGCAGGTTATAGTATGCTTTGGTCACAGCGACCTTCACGTCCTGCACCGACACCTCAACCCCTTTCGCTGCAAGTTCCTCCAAAGCCTTCCGCGCCTGGAGTGCAACCATCACAGAAGGATCAAAAATTATCTGAGTTGCTTCAAGTGCACCAGTGGTCGTCCACCTGGGTTGAAAAGCAAGTGGAAGCGTGTTCGTTGCAGGATCATTAAAAGCATCTTTATTAATCGAGCTTTGGTCTACAAATTGTGCAATTGCACCCTTCATAAAGTTCGGCACCTGGAACGCTGCCACTAATGGCGCATGTGTGATACCGCCGTTTGCCGTTATCTGCGGAAGTGCTAATCCAGTAACCTCTCTGTTCCTGGCCAGCGATTTCTGCTCCTCAAGGATTGCATTCTTAATGTTTACATGGTTCTTAGCAGCATAGGCCAGACTTGCCTCCAGGCTTAGCTGAAGTGTATCCTGCGCCTGCAGGAGGTACGGCACGATGGTTAATAATAATGCGAGAAAAATTCGGGGTCTCATATCGTCGATACTTGCTTTAGATATTGCTCTTTGTATTTCTGGTAAAGTTTTTCTCCTTTGGGTGTCATGATGCCATACAGGAAATGCTCCGCTATCTCATTCCCCACCACATGAATGTCTGCCCTGTCAGCCACAATCAGGTTTGGATGGAACATGATCAATGAAAGCTCCATCCTGTAACGCGCCATAAACTCAGGGTTTATCTCTGAGCGATACAGCCCTTCCCCAATCCCCCACACCAGATTCTTCCGGATCGCCTTCACATCATTACTCAACAAACCGTCCTTAAATCGCTGATAACCTTCCGGGAAGTATCGCTCCAGCTCCAGCATCGCCATCGGGTTGATCTGCCGGTTGATCTGGTCAAACATCCCCATCACCCTCACCATTCCTTCTATCGCATTCTCAGCCTCAGTCATCGCAGTCTCACACATCTCAGTCACCTTGCACTTATACCAGGTCACCGACTCGTTCACAATCTCATTCTTATTGCTAAAATGCTGATATAGGGTTTTTTTGGAAATTCCTGCCCTCCTCGCAATATCATCCATCGTGATGGTCTTGAAACCATACTGACGGAACAATTCCACAGCAGCAGTGAGTATCTTTTGTACAGGATCCATAAATGGCGGGCAAAACTATGGAAACATTTTTGAAGCAAATCGTTTCCTTGGTATTTTTTTTAAATTATTGGCCCTATAGAGAAAACAAATGGATGAGCTATTGCATTTACTACCTCCCTACCAGTTCTTGCATTTACCCCTCCATTCTGTTACATTTAATACATGAAACTGTGGAACGACTTCAAAAACTTTGCATTCAAAGGCAACATCATCGACCTGGCCATCGGTCTCATGATCGGCGCGGCATTCAACAAAATAGTATCAGCCCTGGTAAATGACATAGTGATGCCGCTCATCGCCGTTCTTACCGGTAAGGGCCAGAAATTCACAGATATGTTTATTGTCCTTGGCGACGAAACTGGCCAGACATATGAATCTCTGGAACAGGCAAGGACAGCTGGTGTCAACGTCCTCGCATGGGGCAATTTCATCCAAACAGTCGTTGACTTCCTGATCATCGCAGCAGCCATATTCTTTGCGGTAAATGCCACCAGGAAAATCCGTGAAAAGCAGGCCGCAGCACCGGAACCTGCCAAGCCGGCGGGCCCCTCCTCAACAGATCAATTACTCATGGAGATCCGGGATGAGCTCAAAAAAAACAACACCAGAGCATAATATTTGTAGCTTAACAGGAATTAATTGTGTTTTTTTGTGGCAGTTATGACCGGAAAGATTTACCAGGAGGTGTGTGCCCTGAAGAAGAACGGGAAATCAGGTTTTGCTGTACTAGTAGACCCTGACAAAGTAGCGCCTTCCGATATGCCTCATCTGGCTACGCTTTGCAACGATGCAGGGGTCGACTTCCTGCTTTTCGGCGGTAGCCTGGTGGTAGCCCATCAGATCGATGCCTGCATTCAGCGCTTCAAAGCTGAATCCCAGATCCCGGTCATCCTCTTTCCCGGCAGCCCCGCACAGGTCACCCCCTATGCCGATGCCCTACTCTACCTCTCACTCATTTCCGGTCGCAATGCCGACCTACTCATCGGACAGCACGTCGTGTCAGCACCCATGGTCAAAGCCAGTGGACTTGAGGTAATCTCCACAGGTTATATGGTCGTTGACGGCGGAGTACCTACTACTGTTTCATATATGAGCCATTCGGCACCCCTGCCTGCCAACAAGCCCGATATCGCACTTTGCACAGCCTGGGCCGGAGAACTCCAGGGCAAACATATCATCTACATGGACGCAGGAAGCGGGGCAAAAAACCCTATCTCCGAAGAAATGATCCATAAAGTAAGCTCCCATATCAGCATTCCGCTTTTCGTTGGGGGTGGCATCAACACACCCGAAAAGGTTTACAACAACTGCCGCGCCGGAGCAAATGTCGTCGTCGTTGGCAATGCCATAGAAAAAGATCCCATGCTCATCAGAGACCTGGCCGCTGCCGCCAAAAGCTTCAGCCCCAGAGACTCCGCCCTCAGCAACCGCTAATCAGCAATTGCTGTCCATCGCGGGTAGTCTATGACTGTTGTCGCATCCCACCCTTCCAAATCAGGAACTTCTCCCCTGTTATCTTCGGGCTAGCGTCTAGCTAGCGTCTAGCTAGCGTCTAGCTAGCGTCTAGTAAGCGTCTAGCTAGCGTCTAGTAAGCGTCTGATAAGCGTCTAGTTGAACCGCATAAACACCTTTTCTGAGGCTAGAAAATTTTCCCTGACTACCGGTTGCATTTGCCATTAGATTAATCTATTTTTATTTAAAATATTACCCATGAAGAAAATTTACCCACTTCTCATCCTCTGCCTCACCTCCACTTTTGCTACGAATGCACAACCTTGCACCGGTACTCCCGTAGCAGGCACAATCACAATGTTTCCTGCTTCATCCTGCGCAAGCTCAATCCAACCTGCATACCTGGTCCTCTCCGGACATTCCACCGGACCGGGAATACAATGGTATTGGGAAGAGTCTCCCTGCGGCTCAATGATGTGGTTACCACTGCTCCCTCCAAACACAGACACGATAGTACTAAACCCTCTGACTATGTCTTGGAATTGTGTTGACTATCGCATTGTCATTCATTGCAGCAACAGCAATCTTACAGACATCTCCCCTATAATAAATTATCCCGGAATTCCCCCCGCAGGTTGTCAGGACTCCGTATGGCCCGGCGATGTCAATTACGACTACATCACAAACAACCTCGACGCACTCGACCTTGCCACAGTCATCGGCTCCACCGGCACTCCCCGCCAAAACCCTTCTATTGCCTACGCCCCACAGTTTTCCTTCGATTGGGGCACCACCTTCCCTAATAACCGCGACATCAAAAACGGTGACTGCGATGGAAATGGCCTCATTGATATCAACGACACTCTGGCCATCTTCAACAACTACGGTCTCCCACACCTCAAAGGCACTCCTACTCCCAAAGCTAAAATCACCGCCTTCCCCGACCTCTATTTCGATCCCTCAGGCATCACTTTCACTCCGGGTTCAACAGTGTCTGTTCCCATCAAACTCGGCACTGCTGCAATGCCTATGAATAGCTTCTACGGCCTCGCCGCTACCATTATGATCGACCCAATCGCCCTCTCCGACACCGCATACCTTACCTACCCATCCAGCTGGCTTGGCACAAGCACAAACACCTTACGTTTCAGTAAACCAATAAACCAAAATAGAATTGATTGGACTTACGCCAGAACAGATCAGCAAAACACCAGTGGTGACGGTACCTTAGCACACCTCAACTTCACGATTCCTGCCACTGCCACTGGAAATCTCACCCTCACCCTCAGCGACGTAAAAATGATCGATAAAGACGGTACAGAAATCACAGATTATAATGTGCTGAACGACACGGTATCTATTACTCCAAACAGTATCGAATACACCAACCGAAGCAACAGCACTTTCACCATCTCGCCCAATCCATCCGGTACTCTTGCCAAATTAACCTTTTCCCTCGAACGTGCCACCCATCTTAATATCCGCATCCTCGACACCCGCGGAAGTCTCATTTGGGAATCCTCTCAGTACCATGAATCTGGACTTCAACACCTCCGATTACCAGATGCTGACGTGCCGCCTGGGTTATATTTGGTCCGCATTTCCAGTGGTAGCCAACAAAGCACCCTGAAATGGATGAAATATTAAGACCAACTTTGAAAAACTTGGTTACATCAGCTTTAGCCCTTACCTTTGCACTCCCTTGTTAAAAATCAGCCTGTTAATCAGGATAAAAAGTAGCAGAATATGAAACGTACGTATCAACCTAGCCGCCGCCGTCGTAAATCAGTTCATGGTTTCCGTAAACGTATGGAATCGGCTAATGGCCGCAAAGTATTGGCTTCACGCCGTGCAAAAGGACGTCACAAGCTGACAGTGTCAGACGAACGCCGTCTTAAGTAAAAACGCATAAACTCAGGCGCCATTCGTCATACTTTCAAAGCATACGAGCGGCTTAAGCGAGAGCAGCATATTGATACGCTTTTCCGTAACGGGAAAGCGTATTCTGTTTTTCCGCTCCGAACAGTTTTCCTCTGCCTCCCACGCCCCTCCGGCGAAGAAGCACCAGCCCGGGTAGGCTTTTCTGTACCCAAAAAACGATTCAGAAAAGCCGTTGACCGTAATCGAATAAAACGACTGCTACGCGAAGCCTGGAGACTAAGCAAGCACCTGCTTTATGATCAGGTCCCGCCCCACCACCAGCTTCACATCTTCCTGATCTACGTAGGACCCGCCATCCCCCGGCTCACCGACCTCATGGATGCGATCCACAAAACAATTGCTCACCTCAGCCTTCAGTTACCTAAACATGCGTAGTTTCTTCACACATATCCTCATCTGGCTCATCAGGTTCTACCAGGCCTTCCTCTCCCCTTTGTTAGGTGCCAAATGCCGTTTCACCCCCAGCTGTTCAGCCTATGGCGTCGATGCTGTCCGCAAACATGGCCCCCTCAAAGGTGGCAAACTCGCCCTGAAACGTTTCCTCTCCTGCCACCCCTGGGGAAAAAGCGGCTATGACCCGGTCCCCTGATTCAGAGTCTGGTTCATCTCACTTCCTAATCAAATTCAAATCCCCTCGGAGCCCCCTGGCACGGTCCTTTTTACTACTATATTGTCAGAATGGTACATGCATCAGTAGATAAGGATAGGTAGATGATTGAATGAACTTGAAGAAACTGACTGGCAAATACGACCATTCTAAAAACGGAAAAGATAATGCGTTATCTTTTCCGTTTCTTTTCTGAACTTTCCCAAAAACTCGCTTATTCATAGTACTGCAAAAGATTTATCACCTGCGAAAATCCATGAACTTGTTCTCCGTCTGCAGTTGCATTCGTAAGCAGTTTTCCCTCCTGGCTAATCTGGAAATCTAATACCGGCTCAGCTGGCAAAATCTCAGGATCCGCATACAACGCTACATTGCTAATCTCAGCAATTTCAGTCAAACTAAATTTCTGGGTGGAATCCTCCCATTTGAGCAGATACAACACCAGATAATCGCAAGTCTCAACAGTAAAAACTAAGTCTGAGAACGACTCCTTACCCCCGCGAAATATCTGTACCTCCCTGACTCGCATCATATCTTCAAAACATTCTGAAAACACAACATCATACTCCTTCACCACTTCCAGCGTTGCGCCACTCGCACAACTATCTCCAAAAACCAGGAATTGCCCAACCTGCAGCAATACCCTTCTTTCCGCCCTGCCGTCGGCAACACAGAAAAGAATAAGTAAAACTAATATGCAAACATGCTTCATTAAACTCCTGAGACACTTCTTCGCCTCAAAGGCAAAAAATATAGTCTCTAAAATCTAAAATAGACTTTTTTCACTTGCCCCTTGGCACGGTCCTTTTTACTTCTATATCGTCTGAATGGTACATGCATCAGTAGATAGGATAGGTAGATGATTGAATGACTTGAAGAAACTGACTGGCAAATACGACCATTCAAAAAAACGGAAAAGATAACCAAGGTTGTCTTTTCCGTTTCTGTTTAGTTCTATTTCATCATGCCTGATCCTCTCCGCTTCCTCTACCTTACTAGTCAGCCCAACCGCGCGCTTTCTTGCGCTGATACGCCGGTGTAAGACCGCTAATAGAATTCACAGCAAATCAAAGCTGCCGCTGAAGGAAAAAACCTCCGGTGACATACCTTCACCTATAACAAAAGCATTAAGTTCTTGCTGTACATAGCGCAGTGTATCTGCACTCTTAAGATTGGATTAATCGGGTAGCCCGGATGGGCCACCACCGCATTAAGCTTTCTTCACTCTAACTGCAACCGGACCTTTGTTACCTTTCTCAGTCTCAAATGTCACACGGTCATTTTCCTTGATCGGCGTCTCAATTCCGTTGATGTGCACGAATATACTCTCCTGACTCTTCAGGTCCTTAATAAACCCGTACCCCTTCGACTCTTTGAAAAATGTAACCTTACCGCTGCGAATCTTTTCTTCTTCTGTTTCCGCAACCTGCTTGGCCGCACCCAGCTGTATGTCCTCTAGATTGATTTCCTTTCTCATTGCAGGATCTGGTGGAGTATCTACCAGATTACCGTTTTCGTCCAGATATGCAATCATGGCATCCAGACCTTTACCTTTATTGCTGTTCGCCCTGCGTTCCTCTGCACGTTCTTCTTTGTCCTGCTTTCTTTTGGCTTTCTTCTTCTCTTTTTCCTTTTTACCTACTGTTTCCTGAGATCTTCCCATATTTTACCTGAAATTATTTTGTGGTTCCGGCGAAGGTCGGCTATTTAAATGAGAATGCCACGGTCACATGCAGACTTTCTCATAACTTTCACGGACACCATGTCCTGGAGCTTCTATATATTTGTTCCTATCACTCACAAGAAAACGGTTCCTCATCATGTACAAAGCCAAAGCCTTGCTCTTTCTTCTGTTGATGACTTTCAGCTCCCAGGCACAGGATTATTCAACCCGCGGCCTTATGGACATTAAAGAACAGGCCGAAGCCCACCGGCTCAACTGGAACAAAGCTTTCGAAGAGGCAGTTCAAACACAAAACTTTTCCTCACTAACTGAAATCCGCACAAACGGTGAGCGCTTTCTGGACAGACACATTTCCGGTACTCGCCGCGCTTTTGCCGCAGGCGATGCCCGCCCACTGCTAACTGCTGTAAATAACTACCTCCAGATTAGCCGCCAGTTCATCAAAGATGTCATGGTACCCGCAGAATCCCTGGCCGGAACAGATCAGGAAGGAATTAATAATATCTATCAAAAGATCTCAGACTTCGGCCAGAAAGAACAAATGTTTCTGGTGGACATTGAAAATGCACTCCTCAGCGAGCCCCAAAACCAGGGAGTACCCGTCGCGGCTGAAGAACAAATGGAGGAGCAGGAAGACGAACTGTTTGAAGAACCTCGCGGCTCAGTAATCGAAGGACGTTCCAGGAAAACAAGAGGAAAACTCCCCCACGAACAATACGAAGAGCCAAAAAAGAAAAGAAGAAAGCGGTAATTTCAGCTCTTTCATAGTCTCATTCCAAAGACTGATTAACTATACTACTACTTTGCTCTGACTTTGTGATTACTTTTTATATACTCTATTACCCTGGCGCCTCTTAATCAGCTCTTTACCGCCCTTTAACCGCCAGACAACCGTATATATAGGCGGTATTTATCATGCACGCCCTCTATTTTCCACCAGTTTAGAGTCCTCTAACTTCACCACCATCTCAGACGCTCCAGGGTAACCGGGTTTAATAAGGTACAACCACACACAACCAAACCTTAGCAAAGTTCAATTAATCATCATCATCTTTCCTGGGCCTGTCTCTTAGCTGGGATGCTTTCAAATACACTTTATGGCCCTTACCGTCTACATAATAGTACCGGTTGTCATCTTCAACAAATATATCCTGACCGTCTGGACCCATCTTACCGTCTAACTCACGGTCTTCAACGTCAGATTTCAGCTCCACTGTCTGTTCGGCTACCTCATGTGCGCCCTTCTTCACCCCTTTCTTCACACCTTTCCAGGCTTTCGTAGGCTTAGAATCCGTGTCGTCCTGAGCTTTAAGCTCTGCCGGAAGAGCTAAAATACAAAAGCTCAATCCTATTAAAAACAGCTTTTTCATGTCCTTGGGTTTTACCCGATTGACGCTAAAATAGTGCCATCAAATGCTTACTTAGAGCTGACCACCTTCTTCTTGATGTCTTTGGAGATCAGTTGCTCACGCAACCAAAACCCGTACGCAATCAACATAAATCTGGAAATAGAAAAGTTCCAGACAAATCCGGTTTCCGGATTATTCCATTGATAAATCCCCACCACAATAAGAATAGCGTTAAAGGCTAAAAAAATCACCATAGCAGCTGCCTGCCTAAATTTTATCGCTATTGGCAAGTGCAGAAGACCAAACAGCAACAGAAATATATTAGCAACAAAATACGTTGAGACTACATGAGCACCACCGGTTTCTTCAGTAGAAGGGCCACGCCAGAAAGGACGAAAACTAATTACAGAGCTAAAATCTGTCTGCCATTTATAAAATGCAAACAGGCAGCAGCATATCGCCATGCCCATCAGTACCATGCTTGCGACCCTCATCATACCAAAGTTGCTTGTTCGAACATACGATTTCAAAATAGCTATTGATGCAAACGCCCGACTACTTTATTTATCACCGGTACCGGCTGCAAATCTTGCCGGCATCCGCTCTTCCTTCAACGCCTCCATTATTTCTGCTATTCGCTTTTCCCTGGTCTCCGCTCTTTTCGCACTGCCAAGCCAGTGCAATAAATACTTCTTATTCGTTTTCTTCAACGACTCAAAATAAGCAACAGCTTTCTTGCTTTTCTTCAGCTGCTTTGCCAGGTCGTCCGGCACAATAAAAGCCTCCACATGATCTATCTTCTCCCAGTTCCCGTTCTTTTTTGATATTTCAATCTTCTCCAGACCCGCCGGCGTCATCAGCCCCTCTGCAATTAGTTTTTCCACCCGATCCTTGTTTAACTTGCTCCACTCACTTTTTGGTTTTCTCGGTGTAAACAGCTGCATGTATCGCTCGGAGTCAAGCGGACGCATTGTGCTGTCTATCCAACCGAAACATAATGCCTCTTCCACAGCATCTGCATAAGGCACCCTGCTTTTGCCGCTCTCCTTTTTATAGTAAACCAGCCATACTCCCTGCTGCTTATCATGGTTTCGACTCAACCATTTTCTCCATGCCGCACGGTCCTTAGCATAAAATTGTTCATAACTATTGATGACAGACATGAGTTCGCGTTTTCCTGCTAAGTTAAAATCTTTAGCGACTGATGATGAATTTCTATTTTTACATCCTCAGATGCCATATACACCTGAACTTCGCACCGTTGACATCACTCGCTACATCATACCTCTCCGTGAGGGTGGTTCCCTTCCCGCCATCGTCGAAGCGAATGATGGCTTTAGCTATGTACTCAAGTTCCGGGGCGCAGGCCAGGGCATCAAAGCACTTATCGCCGAATTGATCGGCGGCGAACTGGCAAGAGTGCTCGGTCTAAAGGTCCCGGAAATTGTCTTAGCTACTGTAGACCCTGCCTTTGGTCGCACAGAACCTGACGAGGAAATCCAGGATCTGCTCAAGTTCAGCGAAGGCCTCAACCTCGGTCTACACTTCCTTTCCGGCGCCCTTACATTCGATCCGGTCGCAACACCAATTGACCCTCTTCTGGCTTCAAAAATCGTGTGGCTGGACGCACTCATCACCAACGTCGACCGCACCGCCCGTAACACCAACATGCTGCTCTGGCGCGAAGAGCTTTGGCTCATCGATCATGGCGCCGCACTTTACTTCCACCATGGCTGGGACAATTGGGAACAGTCCTCCCAAACAGCCTTTCCCCAGGTTAAAGATCATGTACTTCTCCGGAACGCTTCTAAACTGCAAGAGGCACACTCCTGGTGCCAGTCCATTATCACAAAAGAACAGATCAGCACTATTGTCTCTGCAGTCCCCGACGAGTGGCTTACACAAATAGAACCTCTTGCCATTCCTGCTTCGCAAAAAAAAGAGGTCTACATAGAGTTCCTCACCCGCAGACTGGAATCAGCTCCTAAATTTCTCAAAACAGCACTCGATGCAAGACAGGCAATTATATGAGTACGCTGTAGTGCGCGTAGTACCACGCGTAGAAAGAGAAGAATTCATCAACATCGGTGTGTTGCTATACACTCATGGGAATCGCCGTATCCTCTGGCGCTGTCATCTAAACGAACAAAAGCTCCTGGCTCTCGACCCCAAAGTTTCGTTAGAAGAAGTAAAGTCCTACATCAAAGCCTTTCAGCAGATTTGTTATGGAGGCCCGGACGCCGGACCAATTGGTCAGCTCGATACCACTTCCCGTTTCCGATGGCTCACCGCCTTCCGAAGCACCATGCTCCAAACCTCCAGAGTTCACCCCGGCTTTACTACTAATCCGGAATCCACACTCGAAAAACTCTTTCAACAGTTAGTGGCCTAACCCGTCTCGGCCTTTAGCTTGTTAAATTTACTTTCTCCTCAAGGCTTTACCATCCACAATGCCGACCTTTGTAATAGATGTAACTACATCAAAAAGGTTTTAGTATGGCAGTTGATCAGAAGAAGTTTGTAGTAGAAATCTGGAGCGATATCATGTGCCCATTCTGCTACATCGGAAAGGAAAAGTTCGACCGGGCACTATCTGCATTCCCCGGTAAAGGTCAGGTAAAGGTGGTCTGGAAAAGCTTTCAGCTCATGCCTCACCTCAAAACTGAACACGACATTACAATCCACCAGATGCTGGCTCGGGAAAAAGGTATTTCTCTCCAGCAGGCACAACAAATGAATGGTCACGTCTTCAATTTAGGACACGAAGTAGGTCTTAAATTCAATTTCGACCAGGCAGTTGTTGCAAATACCTTCACAGCCCATCGGCTGCTTCATTTTGCAAAAACGAAAGGCCTGCAACACGAAGCTGAAGGTAGGCTTTTCAAGGCTTTCTTCACAGAAGGGAAAAACATTGATGACATCCCCACGTTAATAAACATCGGCGCAGAACTGGGTCTGGATACTGAAGAATTAACGCAAGTACTAAACTCCGACACCTTCACTAACGAGGTCTTGGCAGATATGGAGGAGGCCCGGCAACTTGGCGTCACCGGCGTTCCGTTCTTTGTTCTGGACAGGAAGTATGCAGTCAGTGGAGCCCAACCTGTAGACACCTTCAGGAGTGCACTTGAACGTGCTCATACCGAATGGCTGGCAACAGGGACTACATCAATCGAAACACTCGGAGACGGCGCCGCCTGTACTCCTGGAGGAACTTGCAATTAAGATTTTGTCATGGCTAAAAAACTAAATGAAATCTCCTGGTCCGTGCTGGACCTTGCAACTATAGTGCAGGGCGACAAATCACCTGCCGACGCATTTCGGCGCAGCAGAGTCATGGCCCAAAAGGCCGAAGATCTGGGTTTCAAAAGATACTGGTTTGCTGAACACCACAACATGGAGAGCGTGGCCTCAGCTGCAACTTCACTATTGATCGGATACGTAGCAGAAGCCACAAACACCATCCGTGTAGGAGCCGGAGGAATCATGCTCCCAAACCACGCTCCACTAGTCATCGCCGAACAGTTTGGAACTCTTGAAGCGTTATACCCAGAAAGAATCGACCTGGGTCTGGGAAGAGCCCCCGGCACTGATCCGTTGACTTCCTATGCCCTTCGTAGAAGTCTTCAGGGCAACGGAGACGACTTCCCCAAAG
>JAFAAT010000121.1 GCA_023426425.1 Bacteroidota bacterium
ACCGAAAGCATGAGCCTTGTACCAACTGCCGGCTGGCGTCCTGTACCCAATTACACCATCGCTGGAGACAATGCCGACTACTACCTCAGTATGGGGTTAACCGCCGAACAAGTTGCAAACGATTATAAAGTCTCCCGCGAGGACCAGGATCAGTTTGCTTACCGCTCCCACCAGAGAGCCATTGCAGCTATCGAAAACGGCTACTTCAAAGAAGGCATTCTGCCGATTACGGTGAAGGAAGTCTATCTCGATGAAAATGGTAAGAAAGCTACCAGGGAGTATGTGGTGGACACAGATGAAGGACCACGTAAAGACACCTCAATGGAAGCGCTCGCAAAGCTTCCACCGGTGTTTGCACAGGGAGGGACAGTCACCGCGGGCAATTCATCGCAGACCTCCGACGGTGCCTCCTTCGTAATTGTAATGAGCGAGAGGATGATGAATCAACTGGGTCTTAAGCCCTGGGGCAGGCTCGTTGCCTGTGCCGTAGCAGGGGTAGCCCCCCGCATCATGGGCATCGGACCGGTAGCCGCAGTACCTCTGGCTCTCAAACAGGCAAACCTAAGCCTCAATGACATCGACCTCGTCGAACTTAATGAAGCCTTCGCCTCACAATCTGTGGCCGTCATAAGAGAACTGGATATGGACCCTGAACGTGTAAACATCAACGGAGGGGCTATCGCACTCGGCCATCCTCTGGGATGTAGCGGCGCCAAGCTTACTGTACAGATGCTTCACGACCTCAAAAGAACCGGCAGGAAGCGCGGCATTGTAACAGCATGCGTAGGTGGTGGTCAGGGCATTGCAGGTGTACTGGAATACCTCGGCTAGTTATTCAAGGTGAGGTACAGATTGGCCATCAGTCCGTGGTTGTACTGAAACACCTCGTGGCCATTCACCAGCCCGCCCTGTTGCACTGTCACATTGAAGTAGCCTGCCTCAGCCCGGAAATTCTTGTTGAGCTGATAGCCCAGCAAAAGCCCGATCCTGTTTTGGTCGAAGACGTTCTGTCCTACATTCTTGCCAAAACCGATAAAGATTTCATCAAATGGAGCCAGGTACCAGGTCTTGTCCTGCATGGTCTTGTTGTTGAGATGCACAGTAGCCCTGAGCTGGTAACGGATTCTGTTCATGTAACTCCAATCCTGAACCTCCCGCTCTGGCAGGGACTGATTGATCTTTCCAAGAAAGCGTTGTTCGACCCTGAACCGGTGGTTTAGCCCTACCCTCCCAATGGCATCGTTCCAGACCAGCTGCTGGAATATCCGGTGTTCAGGGACTGGGTGCGGACCCGCAGGATAATCGCCATGAGGATAGGTGACAATATAGCCATAGCCCAGCATCGCACTCATCCCGTTGTCGAAGTGATACTGAATCCCTGTGCGCGCAAGTGATTGCTGCCAGTCTGTGATTACCTGATCCCTCCGCCACTGATACTCCAGCCACAGAGAGAGTTTCTTGTTCAGATGAATGGTATTGAAGCTTGCATACCATCCCAGTGCATTCTGATCGCTAAGACGCTGCGCATGAGTTGTTGAGGTAAGCAGGAAGAAAAAGATCAATGTACCGTAACAAATTCTAGGTCCCATAGCTAATGATTTTCAATCCAGGCGAGTGGCAAAAATAAGGGTGCTGACTTAAGACAAAAAAGTAAAGACTGAAGTAAGTCATATTACAGCGTATCCTGGGACATCAATTCTGTTTACTTACCGCCAGTTGAAAAAGCGGATGGAACTTGAGAAAACTCCTAACATTCGTATGTTGCTGACTAGCCCGGGAAACACCTGAAAATGGCTAAAAACGTTTAAAGCTGGAGACGGAAGTACATAACCTTTCGATTCAATAGTTTACGATTTGTTAGTTCAAATTACGCCTCCTATATTTGCACTCCCATCGAAATCAGCACATGCTGGCAGTAGCGGGGAATGTTCTTTACAAAGATCTGAATGCCCAGGTGGCGAAATTGGTAGACGCACTGTGTTCAGGTCGCAGCGCCTGCAAGGGTGTGCTGGTTCGAATCCAGTCCTGGGCACCAAGCTTTAAGCACAAACAAGCCTTCCACAAAGTGGAAGGTTTTTTTGTTTGCGACGTGCTCAAAGCTTGCTTTGCAGCACAGGAGCAAACAAAAAAACTCCCGCTGCTCAGCAGCGGAGCGCTTGATTGTGATTAAAGCTTGTAGCTCCCCCCTCTTCCGGATCAGCGGAGCTAATCCACCTTAGAAGCCTTTTTTTTGCCACGAGCGAAGTATTCATATTCCCTCAAGTATCCTGCTCTCCGCTCCCAACAGAACGATTCAAAACACTTACTCCTCTTATTAAAACCCGTTAACTCCGTGCCCAGGTTACATAGCTGTAGTGCTTCTGGTGTATATTTGTTATAGACAAGTGAACTATGAGGGACGAGGTGCTAGTACAGTTTGATGCAAAAATTTCAGAGAAGCAGAAAAAACACCTTGAGTACGCAGCGAGACTAGGTGGTTTCAAAACTCTTGGAGAATTTATGGTTCATGCTGCGGAGGTAGAAGCAGAAAAGATTGTTCAGAAGCACAATGAAATACTTGCTTCCGAAAAGGACAGAGAAGTATTTTTTGATTCATTGATGAACCCACCGAAGCCTGGCTCGAAACTAAGAAAAGCTGCAGCTTCGTATAAAAGTTCGAAGTGAACTACTCAACTTTTCTTCTTCTGTAATGACAGCGAGTACTGGCATTTCCCACCTGTTCAAATAATCAGAATCGTAGAGACGTACCATGTTACGTCTTCAGCATGCTACGTCTATCATTCCTCATCGTCTGACAATAACGTACATTAGCCCCTGAAAACACCAACTATGGCATCTACAAAAATTACGGTAAACAACAACGGATCATT
Source organism: Bacteroidota bacterium (assembly GCA_023426425.1). Classification (GTDB taxonomy): domain Bacteria; phylum Bacteroidota; class Bacteroidia; order Chitinophagales; family Chitinophagaceae; genus JAFIGV01. The sequence goes on from JAFAAT010000121.1 coordinate 2,871, forward strand.
AAGGATTGAAGGCGATTTTGAAATAGTAGACAAAGACGGAAATGTCTACGACCTGGGCGGTCGTACTGTAGTGTCTATCTGCCGATGCGGACTCTCAAAAAATAAACCCTTCTGTGATGCCTCACACAAGGGTCATTTTGAACACGAGGCCATAGCATTTGCTTTGCCTCCGAAAAAAGTTTAGCAGCTACTTACGGGCAATAATCACAATATTCCAGGCCATTCTCTTAACGCCCGGGATAGACAACAACAGCCTGTCCAAAGCCTTCAGCGGATTGAACCACCAGCCAATCGTTGAAGGCTTTTCCTTGAAGATCCTTTTCCAGTAGCGGATCTCATTCGGGTCATAGCGGCGAATGAAATAATAGGAGATAAACAGCCAAAGTGTGGTGAGCCAGAACTCCTTGTGATACACGTTCCTGAAGTACCTCTTGTACATCGTCAGTATATCAAAACCCAGGGGCTCCTCGTCGATAGTGCGCACTTTTTCAGCCTTCTCGCGGTAGATATTGATAGCAGGATTGTATTTCAGCGGATCGATGGTTACCAGCGTGCCGCCAGGCTTCAATGACTCAGACATGGTCTTGATCCAGCTCTCCTGGTCCTGTTTGGGCACGTGGTGCATCAGGTTTGCACAGTAGATGATATCGAAAAACTCCTTGTGTAGCTCGAGCCGTTCAATGGGCGCAATCAGGAAATTAAGCTTCACATTATGCTTGTCTGCCAGTTTCTCTGCAAACTCGCCCATCTTAGGAGAGATATCATTAAACCAGACTTCAGCACCTTTTAGTGCAAAGTAGACAGAGCTCTCACCGAGGCCTGCACCCACGTCCAGTATCTTCTTGCCTTTAAGATCGCCAAGCTGCTCAATCACATAAGCATTTTCCTGTGCTACGAAGCTGTCAAAAAGGGAATATACGTCTATGTCGTTGACATCTTCGCTCATCGCCCACTCATCGTGGAATTCTTCCTCACGGCGAAGGAGTTCGTCAATATTTTCTCCGGAATGCATAGGTTAAAAGGTTACAAATGTAGCTAAAAATCAGATAAATGGCTCATGCTCAACTTCAATACGGAAAAGCCTTTCAGCCGGATGACTGTTTGTCGGAAAATCGCTTCTTAAAGACGCAAATACACCCCTCCACAGTACAAAACCTGCTGTAGGTTTGTATCAACAAAAAACAAAAATGATATGGCAAAGCAAATTTTTGTAAATCTTCCGATCAAAGACCTGAAAAAAAGCATGGACTTTTTCGGCAAGCTGGGTTTTGAATTCAATCTTCAGTTTACAGACGAAAAGGCGACCTGTATGGTGATTAGTGACACCATCTTCGTAATGCTCTTACAGGAGGAGTTTTTCAAAACCTTCACCACAAAAGAAATTGCAGACGCGAAGAAATCTACCGAAGCCATCATTGCGCTTTCTGCTGACAGCAGGGAGGAGGTAGATGAGCTCACAGAAAAAGCTATAGCCGCCGGTGGTGCAAAATCTATGGACCCACAAGATCATGGATGGATGTACAGCAGAAGTTTCCAGGACATTGATGGCCACATGTGGGAAGTAGTGTATATGGATGAAGTAGCATTGGCACAACAAACCCAGAGTGCCGTAGAAGCATAATGCTGCATTGAACAGCAACAACAGGGCTGCCTCTGGAGACAGAGACAGCTTTTTTGTTTTCGGATGTTGCTAGATTTGGCAAATGGATTTAAAAAGCGCAGTAGAGGCTATAGAATACAAGATCGCTACAGAGTCGGACAATTTTGAGAGCGGCAGAGAAATCAGAATGGATATCACCACCTCCTGGCCTGCTGCAGCTTCGCTTGAAGATGCATTAAGAAAGAAATTCCCGTTCGTTACCCTGCGCTATGAAGAACGCGCCAACGACAAAATGCAACTCATCCTGGAAAACAGGCGCTGAGAAGCCTGGTTACTTAAGAGTACGAAGTGTAATAGAAAAACGTCTTTGCTTTACGGGTGCAATGCTATGTTGCCATTCGCTTCGCGAGTCACCTGCTAAGACATAGAGTGAACGTCGCGCTACGTTCTGAGTGATTATGGACTTTCTGGATTGGTGTTCCTTCCTGTGTGGGCGGAAACGAAACTTACAATCAGAGGCCAGAGAAATACCTGCAATGATACCAAATGGTGGTGCGTCCCTGTGCCAGTTGATCACTGAGCCGGGCGGATATTCTGTCACCAGCAACTCGACAAAATCAGAAGCGTTGATCTTCGTTTTTGCAGCTACCTTCTCTATGAGATTGCGAAACTGTTGTGGTATTTCTTTCCCTTTTTTCAGGCGTCCTTCTTCGAAGCTATAGTCAAAACCAAAGCTGGCTACCAGTCGTTTTGGTTCGTAGCCCTGAAAAACCATAGGGTGAAGGGTGATTTCCCTTAGGAAAGCAAGCAGATTTTCTTCCTCTGCAGGCGAGATAAACTCAGGGTAGTAACTGAACCCTTCGGGTGCCTGGAACTCAGATGGGAAAAGGCTTTCGGGCATTTGTGCAGGTTTCTGAATCGCCTGTTCAGGCTAAGGAATCGATACAAAAACAATTCCCCTCTGGGAAAAACAGAAAAAAATCTCCCTGGGGGGCATACTAGATATTTATATGTTACGTACCTTAATCCTCGGAAAGCCAATAACATGGCAGTGGACAGTGGGCATGGATTTTAATAACTAACTCAAAACTTCAAAGTCTATGGCAAAAGCAGCGAAAAAAGCCGCAGCAAAAAAAGCAACTAAAGCTCCAGCAAAGAAAGCAGCTCCGAAGAAAGCAGCTCCAAAAAAAGCTGCACCTAAGAAAGCCGCAGCAAAGAAAGCAGCGCCCAAGAAAGCGGCAGCTAAAAAAGCAGCTCCTAAAAAAGCGGCTCCAGCAAAAAAAGCAGCAGCTAAGAAGGCAGCGCCCAAAAAGAAATCAGCAAGAAAACCTAATGCCGCGTTCATGGCTCCCCTCACTCCAAGTGCGGAACTAGCTGGTGTCATAGGTAACAAGCCAATGCCAAGAACAGAGATTATCAAGAAGATCTGGGATTATATCAAAAAGAACAACCTTCAGGATAGCAACAACAAGCGTATGATCAATGCAGACGACAAGCTGAAACCAGTTTTCGGTGGCAAAGGTCAGATCTCGATGTTCGAGCTTGCCAAGGTGGTCAACAGTCACGTAAAATAAACTGAGTTTTTATAGAACGTTTTTACCGCCTGCTTTAGTGGGCGGTTTTTTTATTTGAAGTTTGTGAGCGCTCCGCAAGCCGAACGAGGAAATCAATGGAGCTGCGTTACTTCAGATTTGAGAACAGTTTTTCGGGAGGTGCAGGGATCTGTATGCAAAGCCATTTTACATAAATCTGTCATGGGTGCAAAAAATCCATTCTCGGTGTTTTCACGCCTTCATAGCGCCTTAATCTCGCCTTCATAGCGCCTTAATCTTACGGGAATCTGTCCGGAGGGAAGCTAGAGCTGCGTTTTTTTGTTTTTTCGTTTTCTTGCCTTTCTGATTAGGTTTTTTGAGGGGGTGTTTTTCGCCTGGGTATTTTGTCGTGTAGCTACTAATGTTTAGGATGGTGCTTTCTGTTGAGGCACTACTCTCATTTTCGAGGTTTTACCAGGTTTTTAGGAATGGAGCTCCGTGGAGCTCCGCATGCCAGCAACGCAAGAGCCTACCGTCTCTGTGGAGCTCCGTGTAACTATTTATACCCGCGCCTGACCTACCCACGCAGGAATCTACTCGCGCAGGAATCTACTCGCGCAGGAAAGCCTTAGCCTTTGCCTCCGTGGAGCTCCGCAAGCCAGCAATCGCAAGAGCCTACCGTCTCTGTGGACCTCCGTGTAACTATTAATACC
>JAFAAT010000217.1 GCA_023426425.1 Bacteroidota bacterium
GTGCATTGTCCTGTGTACTGTACATTGCTACCTTCGGCCTCGCAGGCTACTTTCTTGGAAATCAGTTTCCACAGATCAAGGACTATATCTGGTGGATACTTCCAATCAGTATCGCAATAGCCATCACTACTGTAGTGGTGCAGGCAAGACGATACAAAAAGCAGCAATCACTTCAGGATGAATAGACTTCTAGGAACTACAGGACAGCATTGAACACCCCGGCTGATTGCCTGCCCAGTCCGGGCGCTTTGCAAAGAACTCATCCCAGGCATCTGAATAAGGCTGTTTAATAGCATTCTGAAGTTTCAGGAAAAGTGCCTGCTCGCCTTTGTTTAGCTCCTCGATAGCCTGGTGGAGCAAATAGTTTCGCAGGATAAAGCGGGGACTAGTAGACCTCATTAGCTGTTGTGAAGCTTCTGTGGAGATTGAATTGCTTTCCAGTCGCGACACGTAGGAGGTCATGAAACGGTGTAGCAACTCCTTCGCCTGCTGCGCGGGCTCCTGGTAAAAGCTTTCCGTGAAATGAGAGAGGGTCTGCTCAATGTTCATTTGGGAGCGAGGGACGTGGATCAATAGCTGGATAAAGATGGTCATGTCTGGTTTCAGGACATTGAGGAGGTTATCCAGCTCGTTGATCAGGTCCTGGTCGCCATCTTTTTGATTGTCCAGGCCTAGCTTCTTCGACATCATTTCATAGTAGCCGTTCCAGAACCTGGGTTCATAGCTCTTTAAGATTGCCACCAGTTCTTCGGTAGAATCGAACAGGGGTGCAAGGGCCCCTCCCAGGCAGCCGAGATTCCACTGGGCAATAGAGGCCTGACGACCAAAAGCATAACGCCGTCCGGGGAGATCGGTGGTATTGGGAGTGAAGTTGAGGTCGTAGTCGTCTACAAAGGAGTAAGGACCATAGTCGATTGTAAGGCCCAGGATCGACATGTTGTCTGTATTCATCACACCATGCACAAAACCTACGCGCATCCATTCCACCATAAGGTGCGCGGTCTTATTTACAACCTCCTGAAACCACTGAAGAATACGATCATCGCCTGAGAGGTGGGGGTAATAACGGTCTATTGACCAGTTGGTGAGCTTGCGGAGGTGCTCTGTTTCCTGGCGGGCTGCGAGCATTTCAAAGTTGCCGAACCTGAGGAAGCTGGGTGCCACGCGCATGACGATGGCTCCCGGTTCGTAGGCTGCATTGCCATCATAGAACATATCGCGCAGCACTTCGTCGCCCGTGCTGACAAGGCTGAGGGCGCGGGTGGTTGGGACACCGAGATGATGCATAGCTTCGCTCATCAGGTATTCACGGACAGATGACCGTAGCACTGCCCGGCCATCGGCACTGCGTGAGTAGGCTGTACGACCCGCCCCTTTAAGCTGGAGTTCGCGGGAGCTGCCATCTGACAGTGGTAATTCTCCCAGGGTGATGGCTCTGCCATCGCCTAGCTGCCCGGCCCAGTGGCCAAATTGATGCCCTGCATAGCAGGCGGCATAGGGATACATCGAGCTGGTGACCAGGTTACCGCTGAGGATGGCAATTTCTTCTGGTGATGCTGGTCTCTCGAGGTTGAGCTCTGCTGCTAACTCTTCAGACCACGCGAGCAAGGCAGGATTGCTGACAGGTGTAGGCGGAGCCTTGCTGTAAAGCACGCCCGGAGTCTGCCGGGGAGTGGTACTGCCACTATCATCTCCCGGGAAGTTGGAGATAAATTCATTCTCAAACTCTATTTTACTCAGGCTTCTGCGCATAGACTTGCTTGTGCCCAAAAATAGCATACCTGGAGCGGTGACCGGCAAAAAGAAAGATGAGGTGGCGTGATATTGTTGATATATCCGACAAATCAATCATAGTCAATGAAGAAGCCCAATACTGGTAATGCAAACCTGCGACATATTGGAACACTGGCAAAACTGATGGATAGTCAGTTTCGGATTCCGGGGACACAGTTCCGTTTTGGTTTTGATTCGGTTATTGGATTAATACCAGGAGTCGGTGACCTGTCCACATTTGCCGTATCCGGCTATATGCTGATGCTGATGGCCAGAAATGGTGCGAGTGGGTATGTACTGGCGCGGATGGCGCTGAACATTATCATTGATGCGATTTTCGGATCTATACCCGTACTGGGAGATCTGTTCGATGTGTACTTCAAAGCCAACCTGCGCAACCTGCGACTGATGGAAAGGCATTATGTAGAGGGCAGGTACCAGGGAGGAGCCTGGAAAGTGGTGGTGCCAGTCTTGCTGGTGCTGTTCCTGATCATAATTGGCATAATCTATGGTGTTTACAGATTATTCGCAGCAATATTCTAGGAAAGACCGCTTTTGGGGTGAATAGTGGCTTATAAATAAAGCTTAGTTTCACGCTGCTTAAAAATCAAATTCAGCAAACTATGCGACATCAGATTATCCGTTTGAGCATGCTACTGCTAGGTAGCGGACTCCCTACTTTTGCAATTGCACAGAATGATGCAGATATGAATACAAGCACGACTAAAGAAGTACCGGCAAGTGAGAATCCACTGCTAGCTGAATGGACAGGGCCATATGGTGGAGTGCCGCCACTTGACCAGGTAAAGGTGGAACATTTCAAACCTGCCCTGGAGGCAGCTATGGAGCAGCATCTTCAGGAGATAAGGAGGATTACAATGCATGCTGCCAGCGCCAATTTCGATAATACTATTGCAGCCCTGGAGCGTTCAGGAAAACTGATGGACCGGGTAAGCACAGTCTATGGAATCTGGAGCTCGACTATGAACGATGAAGCATTCCAGGCGGTGGAAATGGAAATGGAGCCAAAGCTTGCGGGGCACTATGATAAGATCACCCAGAATGACAAATTATTCAAGCGCATTGAAGCTGTCTATAACTCACCGGAGAAGAGTAAACTGAATGCCGAACAACAAAGGCTGGTTTGGAAATACTACACTGATTTTGTTCGTGCTGGTGCAAGGCTTGATGAGAAGGCAAAAGCACGTCTTTCAGAAATCAACCAGGAACTGGCAGGGCTGTTTACCAAGTTCAGTCAGAATGTACTGGCTGATGAGGGAAATGAAATGCTGGTTTTGGAATCTGAGGCACAACTTTCCGGGCTTCCACAGTCGCTGAAAGACGCGGCTTGGGAAGCGGCACAAAGCAAGGGCCTCAAAGGCAAATGGGTGATTACCAACACCCGTTCTTCAGTGGATCCTTTCCTCACCTATGCAGATAACAGAGCCCTACGCGAAAAAGCCTGGAGCATGTTTGTGAATCGCGGTGACAATGGTGGAGCAACAGACAACAACGCACTAATTACTGAAATACTGGCCTTGCGCGCCGAGCGGGCAAAGTTGCTGGGTTTTGAGACCCATGCCCACTGGAGGTTGGAAAATACGATGGCCAAAACTCCCGAGCGTGCACTGGAATTGATGGAAGCTGTGTGGACACCGGCCGTGGAGCGGGTGAAAGAAGAAATAGCAGATATGCAGGCGCTGGCGCAGAGTGAAGGCGAGGAGATTACTATTGAGCCCTGGGATTACAGGTATTATGCAGAGAAGGTAAGGAAGCAGAAGTACGACCTCGACCAGAATGAAGTGAAAGAATATCTGCAGCTGGATAAGCTGAGGGATGGCATGTTCTGGGTGGCAGGAGAGCTGTTTGGATATGCGTTTACTCCTGTGAACAATGTGCCTGTTCATCATCCTGATGTGAAAGTTTGGGAGGTGAAGGACAAACTCAATGGTAAGCATGTAGGGCTTTGGTATTTTGATCCATACGCGCGGGAAGGTAAGCGTAGCGGTGCCTGGATGAATGCGTACAGGAGCCAGGAGCGAATGGATACCGAGATTACAACGATTGTTTCCAATAACTCAAATTTTGTAAAGGGGAAGCCCGGTGAGCCTGTATTAATTTCGTGGGATGATGCCACTACGCTTTTCCATGAGTTTGGACATGCACTTCATGGATTGAATTCTAATGTTACCTACCCTTCCCTATCGGGCACTTCGGTGATGAGGGACTATGTAGAATTCCCATCTCAGTTGCTGGAGCATTGGCTGTCTACCCCTGAGGTCCTGCAACGATTTGCGATACACTATAAGACAGGTAAGCCCATACCCCAAAGCCTGGTGAATAAGATCGAGAAGGCTTCTACCTTCAACCAGGGCTTTTCAACAGTTGAATATCTTGCCAGTGCACTGGTGGATATGAGGCTGCATTTGGCGGGAAGTGAGCGGATTAATCCGGACGCGTTTGAGAGGGAGTTGCTTACGGAGCTTGGTATGCCGAAGGAAATTGTAATGCGTCATCGTACCCCGCATTTTCTCCATATATTCTCCAGTGATTCTTATTCTGCTGGCTATTACAGCTATTTGTGGTCTGATGTATTGACGGCGGACGCCTGGGGCGCGTTTACTGAAGGTAAGGGCGCCTATGACAAGGAAGTAGCGCAGCGACTTCGCAGGCATGTATTCTCGGTAGGAAATACGGTGGATCCTGCTGAGGGGTATAAAGCCTTCAGGGGTAGAGATCCTCAGACCAGTGCATTGATGGAGAAGAGAGGATTTCCGGTGAAGGAGTAAATAGATGCGAGTGGACTGGAAAAGCACGGCCGGGAGGCTGTGCTTTTTTATTGAATACGGGAACAGTTTAGGGGTGTTAGGAGTACCTTTGGGTAACGTTTGCGAAAGCTTTGTGTAACCTTTGCGAAGCCTTTGCTCTTCCGGGGCTACTTGCTTTCTGATCGTCATGGGCCAACCCGTAGGAGATAAGGTAAGATAAAGGCGCTATGAAGGCGTTATGAAGGCGCTATGAAGGCGTGAAAACTCCGAGGATGATTTTTCTGAAACATGAAAATCTCTCTGGATATGTATCCCGGATGCATGGCTAGTGAACAAAGATGGAAAAAATGAAGATCAGGAAGGCGGAAAAACCTTAACAGGACACATGAAAGAAAATTGCGCGGAGGCTTTCATAATTCCGGTTGATTCGTTAACTTTGCCTTCCTTAAATTTTTTGTATAACACAAATAATTTCTATTATTTATGTCAGTTAAGATTCGCCTGCAGCGCCATGGCTCCAAAAAGCGCCCGTTCTACTTCATCGTAGTAGCAAACAGTACTGCTCCACGTGACGGTAAGTTTATTGAAAAGCTGGGTACATACAACCCACTTTCAGTACCAGCTACAGTACGATTGAGCCGCGAACGTGCCCTTCATTGGTTACAAAAAGGCGCCCAGCCCACTAACACCTGCCGCCGTATCCTATCTTTCAAAGGTGTACTTTACCTGAAACATTTGATGCGTGGCGTAACCCTTGGTCTGTTTGATGAGAAGACCGCATGGGAGAAGTTTGAATCCTGGAACGGAGAGCACGAAGAAGTTGTGGCTCGTCGTCAGGAAGCACATCGTAAGCACAAGCAAGAGAAGCGTCACGCTGTCGTGAGCGAATCTGTTCGTCGTGTAGAAGAGAAAAACGCAGCTAAGGCGGCTACTGCTGCCGAGTCTACGGAAGGCGAAGCTACCGAAGGTGAAAACCAGGAAGCAAATGCTGAAGCTCAGACAAACGCTGAATAATATTGATGTCAAACTTAAGAAAAGAGGCTACCGGAATGGTAGCCTCTTTTTTTTGTGATATGGTGTGAAACAAAGCAGACTTTTGCGGGTGTTGCAACTGACACAGAGCATGCTGAAGGCCTCTTGAGGTCGCAGTATTCTGGTCAGCAACAAAAATGCTAGCTGCTCTTACGGACTCTTTTGGCCAGCTTTTTCAGATCCTTATTTCTAAAGTTGAAACTGAGCTTTACGTGCTCCGAATATATTAGGCTCTCCGAACCCGAGCTATAGACATTGATAAACTTCTCCGCGTTCGTTTTTACATACACCATATACTTGAAGGGCTTAGGAGCGTGAAGTATCATATCGTTGAGTACATCGGAGGAGACCATTTTCACAGGGAATGGGTAGGCCTCGGCAAGCGCTTCGTCATCTTCATCCTGAGCCTCTTCCTTGCCTGTTATCGGGTTGAACCGCACATTGATATAATCGGGCAGATAAAGTGTATCATTTGCCATTGTCTGTAGCGCAACTTCGTTTTCAAATTCGGTGTAAGGGCCACGGGCAGTCGCACCGAGGAGTAGGTCGTTGACCATTGTCAGGTAGCCTTTCAGGTAGCCTGCTCCCCAATTGTAGTAATCACTTGAGTTGAGGAAGGAGCCAAGCTTACCCGAGCCACCTTTCTGAAATGCATAGTCGAAGCCGGTCATGATGGTCTTGAAATCGGCAAACATCCCTATCCGTGCAAAGTAGTCCTGACCTTTGACCTCTCCTTTCTTGTTGTAAGTGGGCATCCAGAGATCGTAGGATATGTAGGCTAAACGTTGAGAGGAGTAATTCCGTTCGATAATCTTAAAATAGCCTCCGAAGGAAAAGAAAGAATACTTGTCCCGATCCTTATAGGCGCTGAGTTCTGAGGGCTTGATTACTTTGAAAGGGGTTATTTCCCAGGAGGCAGCGATTGCTTTTTCAAAATCTTCCTTTGCGTGATACTGGCTGGCTGGGATAACAAAAATTGTGGTAGTGGCTTTGAGCTTTTCAATGTCTTTTTGCTTGAACGAGCCGGGGTTATTACCCAGGGCAAAGTCGCGGGTTCCGACGTGGATTTGGGCGAAGGAATTAGAGAGAGAAAGCACTACGAGAAACAGACTTAATAAAAGAGACTTCATGAAAGAGGTGTTAAAGGAGAAAGTGAAGGTTTTAAATAATTGAAGGTGGCAATATACAATAAATGACATCTACAACCTAACACTTATCAGACATAAATAAATGAGTAAGAATGGGTTGCAAAAATAATAGCTTCTCAGCCATGACTATAAAATATGATATAAATAGTCCTTTAGGAAGCAGTAGCAACAGTAGACAGTTGTTGGTCTTCTGTTTCGGTTAGTTCCAGATGGGCCTACTTCGAAACATAGATCTGATCGAGGCTGAGGCGCACCAGTTCGCCCATGGAAGTGCAGCGGTTGAAGTCTTCGACCTGGTAGTGATCGGCGAGCTCAGAACGGAGCTGTTCCACTTTTTCCGGGAGGGAGATGGTGTCTTTTGACATGCAGTCAAGCAGGGCGTTCAGTTGTCTGCGGGCGGCTTTGCTTCTACGGATCAGCAATGAGCGTTCTTCCTGTTGATATTGTTCGATGTTATCCATCGAGAGATAGTCCTGCACGAGCTTAACGAGTGGGTAGTTTTCCTTGAAGAACTGAGGGAGGTAGAGATTTTTCCTTCCTTCATAGCTCTGCTGGTCGAAATCGATGGCACGGATACGGAACTGTACTTCTTCGAAGTCAGGAGTGATATCGAAGACATAGTTGTAGGAACGCATGTCGCCGAGGAGGCGGACAAAGCAGCGGTAATTGAACTTAACGAGCTCCTTAGCGATGCGTACTTTGTTGAACCCGTCGTTGTTCATATATGTGAGGATGAACTGATCTCCGGGAATACCTGCTATATGTTCCTCGACGAGTGTGTTGGCATTGGCGAAGTAGTTGATACGGGAAGGAGACAGGATATGTTCGAGTTCCAGGCCGTAGATGCGGGAGGCGTCGATACGTTTGATGTAGAAGTAGTCGTAGTTGTCGTTGAAGTTGTTGACGATCTTGATGCGGAAAGGATTTGAGTTGCCGAAAGTGCAGTAGTCGACTTTCTCTACATGCAGGTGTTGGTGCACCCTACTCTGCCCTTCTGTTTTGAGGATTGAATAAATCTGCTTCAGTCCTTCATGGATATGCGCAGTATCAGCAGGGTTGTAGAGAGCAGTTTCCCATAGTGTATCTGCGCCGTTCTTGTCATAAACTGGTATTGCGGTATTGAAGTGCATCAGATCATCATACCGCACAGGAAGGGGAATATTTCTTCCATAATAAGTCAGATATTCCAGGAGGTTATCATTTACCGGGAAGAATAGTTTTTTCTTAGAGATTCTCTGTTTGGTAGGTTCTGGTGGACCGTACATGCGCTACTTGTGTTTAGAATCCCTGTAACCAATTTTATGCCCGCTAAATGCAAAGAACAACATGTAGAGGTAGCAGGGGATCATGATCCAGAAGGATTGCTGTGGATTGGCGGAGGCGTCAGTGAGTGCGCCATAGAGGTAGGGCACCACTGCCCCACCTGCGATACCCATGATCAGGAGTGCGGAGCCAGTCTTTGTGTACCGGCCTAGTCCTTTGATGGACATGGGCCAGATAGCAGGCCACATGATAGCGTGTGTGAAACCGAGCAGAGATAACATTACTACAGCTGTTTCTCCGGTTGTTGTCAGGACACCTGCTACCAACCCTAAACTCAGCACCAGGTTTATGCGCAGCAGCTTCTCCTGGGAGAGGTATCTGGGAGTGAGGAATACGCCGAGGAAGTAGCCCGCAATCATGAAGAATAAAGTGAGTGAAGTAAGGTATTTCGCGTATTCTATAGGCACACCGAGGTAGGAGCCAAAGTTGATGATGTAGTCGCCGGCGAGCACCTCCACGCCTACGTAGGTGAAGATTGCAAAAGCACCGAGGAAGAGGTAGGTGTGGCTCCAGAGCGAGCGATGGGCGATACCCTGGTCTGCATCTGGTCCGGGTTCGTCATCTTTCACTTCCGGCAGGGCTGAAAAACGGATGAAGAGGGCGGCTAGCAGCAGCACGATTGTGAGTACGGTGTAGGGGTTGATGATGCGTGCAGCAAGTTCATCGAGGATGAGGGCCTGAGCAGCGGGGTCTGTGGTGGAGGTGACCTGTGCGTTTAGATCATCGAGGTTGCTGAGAAGTATGCTGCCCAGGATGATGGGACTGAGGAAACCAGCGAACTTGTTGCAGATGCCCATGATACTAATCCTTTTGGCTGCACTGTCGATGGGGCCGAGGATGGTGACATAGGGATTGACAGCGGTTTGGAGAATGGAGAGACCCAGGCCCTGGGTGAAGAGGCCAATGAGAAATATGTTGTAGTTCCGCTGGAGGGCAGCTGGTATGAATACTATGCAACCTGCAGCCATGATAATGAGGCCGAGGCTCATGCCGTTCTTGAAGCCCGTTTTCCTTAGAATGGCGGAAGAAGGAAGGGCCATTACGAAGTAGGAAATAAAGAAGGCGAAAGTGACCAGTGAGGCCTGCTTATAATTGAGCTGGCATGCTGTTTTGAGGAAGGGGATCAAGGTGCCATTCAGCCAGGTGATGAAGCCGAAAACGAAATAGAGGAAGCCGACAAGTAGAAGTTGAACAAGTATGCTGTTGGGCCGCGTTTGCTGCATAGAGGAAAAATGAGAATGCACTAACTTACACATTTATAGCCGAAGAAAAAGAGGTCTAAAACAATATTATGATTGCTGGTTCAGTTTCGTTGGGGATAGATATAGGGGGTACAAATCCATCGTGCGGGTGGGTGGACAGGAGGGGGCAGATAGTTGCTCAGGGAAGGATGTCGACCACGGGGCATTATACGGTGCACAGCTACCTGGAAGCACTTGAAAAAAATGTGACGCCGTTGATTAAAGAGATAGGCAAAGAGAACATCCATGGGATTGGCGTGGGTGCACCCAATGCAAACTTTTATACCGGAGAAATTGCCTATGCTGCGAACCTGCCGTGGGAGGGAGTGATACCGTTGGCGAAGCTGCTGACCGGAGTGTTTGGGATGCCAGTAACCATTACCAATGATGCGAACGCTGCGGCCCTGGGGGAGATGACCTATGGCGTGGCTAAGGGGATGAAGGATTTTATTATGGTGACATTGGGAACGGGTGTGGGCAGCGGATTTGTGGCTAATGGCCAGCTGATCTATGGGCATGATGGATTTGCGGGTGAGCTGGGGCACCTGGTTGCGGTGCGTGGGGGAAGGCTGTGTGGCTGTGGCAGGAGAGGGTGCCTTGAGACCTACTCGTCAGCTACCGGCATTGTGAGAACGGCTACAGAGTGGCTGCAACAAAGAACTGATGAAACCGTGTTGCGCGAGCAGGCGGAGGCGCTGACTGCGCATCGGATACATCTGGCTGCGGAGCAGGGCGACGAGTTTGCCCTGGAGTTGTTTGACTATACGGGCAGGATACTTGGTGAAGTGCTGGCCGATGTTGTGGCGATTACTTCACCTGAGGCTATTGTATTCTTTGGCGGCCTGGCCAGGTCGGGTGCGCTGATTATGGATCCGACGCGGAGGTATATGGAGGAGAACTTGCTCAGAGTGTTTAAGAACAAGATCGACTTCCTGCACTCTGCGTTGCCTGATGCAGACGCAGCGATACTGGGTGCGTCTGCATTGGCGTGGTAAACAGAGCCTGAAACCAGGTGGAGCATTTCCCTACATAGAACTTCCTACGATAATTCGGCGGACACCGAAAGCTGTCATTGCCTCGAGGCTGCCAGGGCATTCACAGGGCATTCGCAGGACACTCATAGGACATTCACAGGACACTCGCAGGCCTTTTACAGGCCTTTTACAGGCCTTTTACGCGCCTTTTACGAACATGCAGATTAGCGCTTTGTAACGGTTGTAAATCCGGATTCAGTTCCTGACACAGCCCTGATGATGTAAGTACCTGCGGGTAGCGCTTCCAGATTGATAACAGGGCTGTTTGACTGAGTGGTGATGGGTCGTCCGTTGAGATCATAGACGGTTAACAGATACTGCTTCCAATCGGTAGGGAGGGAGATATTTACCTCATTTGTGGCAGGTACCGGCCAGGCTTCCAGCCTTGTGAGAGAGGGCGTTAAAGAAGCGATGCCCAGGCTTGGACGGTAATGGTCGCGGAAGCTGATCAGGACGATTTGTTCAGAACCTGCGACGACCTCTGTGCGTACCCAGAGCAAGGGGAATTTTTCATTTTCCGCAAGCCATTTATAGTCTACGTAGGTACGGGGGATGCCGATGACAGTGCCGCCGGTTTCTATGGTATCTATTTCATCTACGAAGCTTCTGACGCGCAGACACTGAACTGGTGAGGTGGTATATGGAGTTTCGATAGTGCCATGACCGTCAACTACAGTTTTGCGGTAGCCTTCCTGCTTTACGCGGTTTCCTGCAAGTGAGAAGTCGAGTTTGAAAGTGGAGCTATCATCATTGCCGAAGGTGGCGGGGAGGAAGAGCACTTCGTCAGCGTCCTGGAAAGCGAGGGGTACGGGTGTGCCATTGAACTCCAGTCCGTATCCTTCGAGGGTGAACTCAGTGTTTGATTTGGTGTAGAAAAAATAGGGATTCTGAACCATGGGAGGCAGTGGCACCGGGAAGAACAAAGGATCGACCAGGTGGCCATATGAGCCGGAGCCAAACTGCATGCCGTAGAAGAAACTTACATCAGAAGCGGTTTCGTATTTTTCGATGCCCTGATCGATGGGAACCAGGCTGGTAAAATCCCAGGTGATGCCTGCACCGGTGTTCGAAAGATTGATATTGGAAGATGCGGGCGCTGCCGAGCTAAAGCGCAAAGTATCGCCGGTAGAGGGCAGGTCATTTGCATCGATAGTGATCTGTGCCTGACCAATAAAGGCCGCAAACAGGAGCGCAGTTGTGAAATAAAAGTGCTTCATTGTAATGGTTATGTTCCTCAAAAATATGGTACTGACGGCTTAAAATGAGCTTTAACGCAAAATTGCCTATCTTTCATTGACAAACAGGCCCTTATGAAATTGCTTCACCATGGTTTTTTTATACTCTGTTGTCTGTTGTTTGCCAGTGGCTGCACGAATTCGCAGCAAGACGGGACAAAAGCAGTTGTGACCCAGCATTTGACCTCGTTTAAGGGGTTTCCTCCCGGCTTTGAAGGGTGCACCTGTTATTTTTCAGGCACTGAAAAGGAGTTTCAAAACGAACAGTATCTTTTTGTTTCCGACCTGGAGCAGAAGGCATTTATCACAGTCAATGGCAAGCAGATAAACCTGAAGCTTGACTCCACCACCCGAGTGGACAATTCACTGGATGATTCTGACTATTCAGAGACTTACTCGAACGGCTACTACACCCTGAAGATGGATGTGAAATTTGGCGGTAATACCGGCGATGAAGTCTGGTGGAACACGGGTATTATGACATTATATTTTAAAGGAGTGGAGATTGACCGGAGGGAATTTGTGGGTGAATGCGGTTGCTGATGAACCAATAGTGTGCGGACATGCGGCACAATTCTTTCAGTTTATTCGGCAGACCCAAACCACCAGCGTATGCTTCAGGAAACCAGCACTAAACGTTTTAAGGCATTTACTACTACCACGAAGAACAATATCGAAATACACATCCGGGAGGCCACTATCCAGGATGCGCCGGACCTGATCCGCTGTATAAGATCTTATATCGCTGAGAGTCCCTACCAGGTGATGGAGCCTGAAGAATTTGCTCCTGACATTTCCCAGGGCCGGGAATTTATTAATGGGTTTCTACATAGCGACAATTCGATACTAGTTGTTGCCACCGAAGGGGAACGCATCATCGGTAATCTTGACATAACAGGTGGAAGGAGGAAAAGACTTCGTCACACTGGTCTGCTTGGACTCGGGATGTTGCGGGAATTTCAGGCGCAGGGGCTGGGGACTACGCTGGTTGCGGCAGGCATTGAATGGGCGCGGGCAAATCCTGTTCTGCAGAAGTTATGGCTCCAGATCATAGCAGATAACACACCGGCAATTGCACTCTACAGGAAAATGGGATTTGTGGAAGAGGGGCGGCAAATCGGCTTTATCCGGGAAGCGGAGGGACAATACCGGGACAACCTGATCATGAGCATGGAAGTGGGCATTAGCTGATTATGTGTCTGGTGCCGAAGGTATCTGGCTCCGGGGACGAGATTTCGATGAAAGGCCGGCGTTTGGGTTGGTGTTTGGTCGGCGTTTGGTCCACTTTTAGTCGGTTTTGGGTTGGCTTTAGCGGGTTGAAAAGGAGCCTAAGCAGCCCAATATTAACAGGATTCCCTTTATCAATTTTTTTAGATTTGCAGGATATATGGCTCAGCAAAGAGAAAACAAAGAATCTGCCAGGATACAGCATATACGGGAGCATCACAAGAAGAAGCCAACCAAAAAATCAGTCAAAATTCTCTGGAGAGTTTTCTGGATCGGTATCATAGCATTCAACCTGATCATCATCATGATCAACTTTGGGTTGCTTGGGTATATGCCTTCCATGAAGGAACTCGAGAATCCCAGCAGTGCGCTTTCGTCTGAGGTGCTTGCTTCAGATGGAACGATCATCGGGCGCTATTATATCCAGGACAGGTCGAACAGTCAATATGATGAGATCTCGCAGAATGTGTTCAACGCGTTGTTAGCTACTGAAGACGTGAGGTTTCATGAACACTCAGGGATTGATGGTCAGGCTGTGATCCGTGCAATAATCTTCCTTGGTAAAGAAGGTGGGGGCAGTACGATCACCCAACAGCTGGCTAAGAATCTGTTTCCACGCCGAAACCAGAATCTTTTCACATTACCATTTATCAAGCTGAAAGAATGGGTGCTGGCCGTGAAGCTGGAGCGAAACCTGACGAAGAATGAGATTATTACTCTTTATCTGAATACAGTTCCATTTGGTGACAATGTATATGGTATCAAAAACGCTTCATTGACATTCTTTAATAAGCTGCCCAGTGAAGTGACGGTTGACGAAGCGGCAGTACTGATCGGGATGCTTAAGGCGAATACCTACTACAACCCGAGAAGAAATCCCGAGAATGCACAGAGAAGGAAGGCGGTGGTACTTGGGCAGATGGCGAAGTATGGTTTTTTGGCTGAGGCTGAGGCAAAGAAGCTGTCGGAAAAGCCTATCAAACTAGACTATCACAAGCTTGACTATCATGAAGGGATGGCTCCCTACTTCCGACAGGAAGTAGAACAGGAAGTGAAAAAGATCCTGAAGAATATTGAAAAGCCTAACAGTGGTGACAGCTATGACATTTATAAGGACGGGCTGAAAATCTATACGACTATTGATGTGCGGATGCAGCGCTATGCGGAGCAGGCAG
This sequence comes from Bacteroidota bacterium, assembly GCA_023426425.1. Taxonomy (GTDB): domain Bacteria; phylum Bacteroidota; class Bacteroidia; order Chitinophagales; family Chitinophagaceae; genus JAFIGV01. Next base: position 13,957 of record JAFAAT010000217.1, read on the forward strand.
TAGAGCAGCACATGAAGGAGATTCAAAGGTTGTTCAAGGCTCAACCAGGTTATAGAGACGGCAGTATCTGGGAAAAAGAACCGTACAAGACTGAGCTGATGAAGTCGGTGAAGCAACTTGAACGCTACAAGGCACTGAAGGAGGAAGGACTTTCGGAGAAGGAAATAATGGCGCAGCTTAAGAAGCCTGTGGACATGGAGGTGTTTGCCTGGAATAAGAAGCGGGAGATAGATACCACGATGAGCCCATTGGATTCGCTGAAGTATATGAAGATGTTCCTGCAGACGGGCTTCATGGCGATGGATCCATTTACCGGGGATGTAAAAGCCTGGGTGGGTGGAATTGATCATACCTATTTCCAGTTTGACCACGTAAACGTGAATACGAAAAGGCAGGTGGGTTCGACAATCAAGCCGCTTTTGTACACGCTGGCTATCGACAGTGGCTTTGATCCCTGCGGCACTGTATCTACGTCGCCACAGTCTTTCCCTGGGTTCAAGCCCGATCCATATGACGCGGGAGGTTCGGAAAAAGGTCCGATACCCATGAAAAGCGCGCTTGCGGGGTCTATTAACAATGCGGCACTTTACCTGCTGAACCAGGTGGGTATTAATGCATTTGTTGATTTTGCGCACCGGACGGGAATTTCTTCCAAACTGGATAAAGTGCCATCTGCGGCACTCGGTGTGTCGGACATCTCGCTCTTTGAAATGCTCTGGGCATATACTATGTTCCCTACTCTGGGCATGAACACCAAACCAGTATTTATTACTAAGATTGAGGACAAGAACGGTAATCTGATCAAGAGCTTTGTGCCGCAGCAAAAAGAACTAATCAATGCCCGTACAGCCTACAAAATGGTGAAGATGATGCAGGGTGTAATTGACCATGGTACCGGGCGGAGGATGCGCTTTATGTATAATGTACAGGGCGATATTGCTGGTAAGACCGGTACTACCAACAAACAGGCGGATGCATGGTTTATTGGTTACACCCCTCAACTGCTGGCCGGTGTATGGGTAGGTTGTGATGATCGCTATTTGCGATTCAGGAGCCAAAACCTTGGTCAGGGGTCTGCAGCTGCACTTCCCATCTGGGCATATTTCATGAAAAAAGTTCATTCAGACAAATCGCTTGGTATAGAAGCCAAAGCTGAGTTTACTCCCCCTGAAGGATTTAAGGATTGTGAGTTTTACGATCCGGTGAGCCTGGAGCGTGCGGAGA
>JAFAAT010000148.1 GCA_023426425.1 Bacteroidota bacterium
CGTTTGGGCTGGTCTAGGCGAATCAGACTCTCCCACCCTGAAGATTATGAAAATACCCACTAGTGAGTATTGCGAACTAAATACCCGCCGTCTACTTTCGTTTGAACAAAAAATTCTTCAAAAATGAAATTAATACACGCACTACTTTTCCTTGCAATTACCACCTTCTCTGTACTGTCCTGTAGTAAATCCAGCAAAGATGATGATGATAACAATCCCGGCGGCGGCGGTGGTGGAAACAATAATACCAGTTCCATTGTAGGCAAATGGGAGGCTGTTTCAGACAAAGATGACCACTATGAAAACGGAACGCTGGTAGATACAGAGGAAACCACTTATGACACTGATGAAATGGTTTGGGAGTTTAAGTCTGATAAAACCATTACTGCCTCAGCCAACGGTGAAGTGATGGGCACTGGTACGTGGGCTACTACAGGAAATAAACTGGTAGTCACAGATCCCGAAGAAGGACCAATGGAATTCACCTATACCGTCAACTCCACAACTCTCACTATCGTAGACACAGAAATTGATGGTCAGGACAAGTATGTATATACGATAACTTTCAAGAAGAAATAACCTTGGCTGAATCACTGTTGAAAGAAGCTGTCCCACAGACAGCTTCTTTTTGTGTCTTTAGGATAGTCAAATCTCTGGAAATCCCTTAATCTATTTACTCTTCAGCACAAAATGCTGTTTTTCCTTAAACTCCTCTCTGAACAACAACAAACCCAACTTAAATAAATCCAGACTCAGTCTCACAGGCTCCTCGGCAATCACTTCCTGCCAGGCTTCGGTATGCTTGCGGGTATAATGAATTGAATTGATCAGTATTATTCCTTCCTGACGCAGCAGGCGACCATATTTGTTAAACGCAGCCAACCAGTCGCCGGGATCATTGATATCTATAAGCAACATGTCGGGCGCTGGAAATGTCTCCGCCTCTTCGAACTCAAATGCTGAAGACCCTATCTTCACTTCTCCTGCTTCCTGCCGGTCAAAGGTAAGGAAGGTGCCCCGTGCATTCAGGCTATCCGAAAGCCAAAGAATATATTTACAATCGAAATAGGCAATCACCTCATTCACCAGCCTCTTGTTCCTGCGCGTAAGCAACACCAGTTTGCTCTGTTCGCCATGTTTCTTCTTCAGCAGATAGTCGGTAAAAGAATACACAAAGGGGGAATGCACACCATGCCTGCCTTTCGCCTTGCGCAGATGCCTCAGGTATTGCCGTATGCGATGCGAGCTGCTCACAGGTTCACTCTTTCCAGTTGCTGAAATGTATAGTCGTAGGCGTGCTTCTCATCTTTCTGATGTTCTTCCTCCCATACAACCTTCCAGTGGGAGTGATCGATCTCGGGAAAATAAGCACTTGCATCTTCAATGTTCGTGTCCACTTTCGTCAGGTAAATGCGGTCCAGTTTATCCATCGTCTCTTCAAATACTTTGCCCCCTCCGATGATAAACGCTTCTTCAGTGGCTTCCTTCTCCAGCCTTGCAATCCCCTCAGCCAGGCTATGACAGAGTACTACACCTTCAGGCAATTCCAGCCCTTTCTGGTGGGAAACAACAATATTCAACCGGCCCGGCAATGCTCTTCCCATAGATTCAAAAGTCTTTCTCCCCATCAGGATAGGCTTGCCCATTGTGGTGCGCTTGAAAAACTTCAGATCTTCAGGCAGGTGCCAGGGAAGCTGATTATCTTTTCCGATAGCATTGTTACGGGCTACAGCGACAATTGCTGAAAGTATCATGCTGTAAAGCTACGCATTGGCCGACAATCAGACCAGGTGCTGAAGGTCTAGACCGCCACCGGCGCTTTGATGTGTGGGTGTGCCTGGTAGTTTTCAAGTGTAAAATCCTCAAACCTGAAGGAGAATAAATCCTTCACTTCCGGGTTCAGGCTCATGGTCGGCAATGGGTATGGCTCGCGTGTAAGTTGCAGCCTTGCCTGTTCCAGATGGTTGCTATACAGATGCACATCACCAAATGTATGGATGAACTCCCCGGCTTCCAGTCCTGTCACCTGCGCCATCATCATGGTCAGCAGTGCATAGGATGCAATATTGAAAGGCACGCCCAGGAAAACATCCGCGCTGCGTTGATAAAGCTGGCAACTGAGCCTGCCATTAGCTACGTAAAACTGAAATAAAGCATGACAGGGACTTAGGGCCATCTTCGGCAGGTCGGCCACATTCCAGGCGTTCACTATCATCCTCCTGCTGTCAGGATTAGTCTTTATCTGCTGAAGCACATCCTTAATCTGGTCATAGGTCTTGCCGTCCGCTCCGGTCCAGCTACGCCATTGATGGCCATACACCGGTCCCAGATCACCATTTTCATCTGCCCATTCGTCCCAGATCTTTACGCCGTGCTCCTTCAGATACCCAATATTCGTATCGCCCTGCAAAAACCACAGCAGCTCATGAATAATGGATTTGAGGTGGAGCTTTTTAGTTGTTACCAGCGGAAAGCCTTCCTGCAGGTCAAACCGCATCTGGTAACCAAAGACACTAATCGTACCCGTTCCTGTACGGTCCGATTTCTCAGTTCCCGTATCCAGTATGTGCTGTAAAAGTTTCAGGTATTGATCCATGCCTTTTGTTTCTGCTCCAAAATTCTAAAAGAATCAGCAAATGCCACCTAAGTCTTTACATTTACTTTTTCGCTTTTTAAGACTACTTTTGAACACTTTTGTGCTTGTATACCAATGAGTCAGACTATTTCTATTGTCATCCCTGCCTATAATGAAGGCGGCACCATCCATCATATTCTGAATAAAGTTAAGGCTGTACAGCTCATTAATGATATTCAAAAAGAGGTAATCATCGTGAACGACTGTTCGCGAGACAACACCGAGGAGTCTATCCTTGCCTACCAGGCTGCCAACCCCGACCTCCCCATCAGCTACTATGCTCATGAAGTGAATATGGGAAAAGGCGCCGCCCTGCGCACCGGCATCCAAAAAGCTACAGGCGATTACGTCATCATCCAGGACGCCGACCTCGAATACGATCCTAACGAGTACAACATCCTGCTGAAACCCATCCTCGACAATTTTGCTGATGTGGTCTACGGATCGCGTTTCATGGGCGGCAAGCCCCACCGCATCCTGTTCTTCTGGCACTCTATAGGCAACAGGTGGCTGACCACCCTCTCCAATATGCTGACTAACCTCAACCTCACAGACATGGAGACCTGCTACAAATTATTTAAGCGGGAAATCATCCAGGGTATCAAACTCGAGGAAAACAGGTTTGGATTTGAGCCGGAGGTCACTGCAAAAGTAGCAAGGGTACCAGGAGCAAGAATCTATGAAGTTGGTATTTCCTACTACGGTCGCACCTACGAAGAGGGCAAAAAGATCGGCTGGAAGGACGGATTCCGCGCAATTTACTGTATCTTGAAGTACAACCTGTTTAAGTAAAAAACCAGCTTATGCCTGTCATTTTACCTGTGAAAGGTGTCTCGCCGCAGATACCCGAAGATTGTTTTATTGCCCCAAATGCCACCATCGTCGGAGACGTCACCATGGGTAAGGAATGCAGTATCTGGTTCAATGCCGTCGTAAGAGGTGATGTCAACAGCATCCGCATGGGCGACAAAGTGAATATACAGGATGGTGCATGTATACATTGTACTTACCAGAAAACTAAAACCATCATCGGCAACAACGTCTCCATTGGCCATCACGCCATTGTTCATGGCTGCACCGTAGAGGACAATGTGCTGATAGGCATGGGTGCCATCGTCATGGACAATGCCCGCATCGGAAGCAACAGTATCATCGCCGCTGGTGCCGTGGTGCTGGAAGGCACTGAAGTTCCCCCGGGAAGTATCTATGCCGGTGTTCCCGCCAAAAAAGTAAAGGATATCAGCCAGGATTTGCTGAAGGGCGAAGTGGAGCGCATAGCGAATAATTACGTCATGTACAGTAGCTGGTTCAAGTAGTTCCTCAGCTTCCTGCTTTCAGTTTATCAACTTTCCTTAGAGGGTATTGCATTAATAAACCTTAGCGATTACATTTGTCGGATAAACAAATCTGATTTATGAAAAAACTGATCCTCGCTCTTTTTGCTGTTGGCGCTATTGCCACAGCTCAGGCTCAAAAAGCAGGCAGCATATTAATTTATGGTGATGCCGGTTACAGCACCGACAAAATTGTTGACAATGACGGACTTCCGGGTGCTGTCGACGAAGAATTGAAGTTTTCTTCCTGGCATTTCGCTCCTGGTGTGGGTTATCAATTTAACCATAATTGGACAGTGGGTATCCGCTTTGGCATTGGCCAAATGAAAAGAACCAACGATATGGGCGTTGGAACAGACGTAAATACCATGAATTCAATGAGTGTCGGTCCATTCGTCCGTCATACTCACTCTTTCAACAAGACTTTCTTCCTGTTCAATCAGTTGAACCTGTCATACCTAAGCCACAAAGACATTAATGATGACGGCGTCGCAGGTACCCCAGATCTTGAAACCGTCGAAAATGGCTTTGGTGTAAACTGGTTTCCTGCTGTAGGTATCAACTTCGCTGAGAACGTCGCTCTCAATTTCTCTTTTGGTGGTCTGGGCTATCACAATTTGACTGCTGATCTGCCTGGTCCTGGGGAATCAAAGGACTCAGGCTTTGACTTCAGCTTCGGGCAAACATTCAACATTGGCATCTCTGCAAACATCGGAGTACGCCGCGGTGCAAGAGGTAACATGGAGCCAGGTATGGAACGTCGCCGCATGAACGACTACGAAGATGATGAAGACGACGAATAGTCTATTTTCATAAAATGTTTTATATAAAAGGCTACCTTCAAACGGTGGCCTTTTTCCTTTCCCCTTACCAGGAGCTAAAGCATCGCAAAAGCATCACTAATGCATCACTAATCCCGCGAAACAGTATCCCCCAGACCTCCTCAATTATCCCCCGGCCATCCCGTCTCCTCCCAGTCCAGGTATCACCAATCAACCTCAGCATTAACCCTGCGACAGTCTTTTTCATCATCACACAACCATAATTAGACGGAAAGCGTATTTTTATCATCCAATTGAATTGATGAAAGCCTTACTATCTTCATTACTCTTGATCGCCTGCTTTCAGGCTGCACGGGCCCAAACCCCTCCCGAACATGCAGCCACCGTTCGCAAAGGCTACTCCGCCTCCTTTAGCAAGGGCTCCAAAATCATTTCCTTCGGCATGGGCTTCCCAAACCTCTACCGGATATCCTATAAAGAACCCGAAGGCTATACCCACATAAAAACCACCGGCTTCGGTCCCCTCTATGCCAAATTTGAGATTGCCATAGCAGATAACATCGGTCTAAACCCCTCCTTCGGATACGGCACCTTTCACTACTCCTACTTTGGCCTTGCCTACCACCCCGGCTATACCGAACAGGTCATCTACTACGACGATGTCAACACCCTAAGCCTGGCGCTCACCGCGAATTTCCACCTGAAAAGCCTCATCACAAACCCGAAACTTGATGTCTACTTCGGCGGAGGTTTCGCCATGAACTATCTCAAATACAGGTATGGCAACATACCCCCTTACAAAGAGCCGGAAACCAAAACTAAATTTGTCCCTGCAGCCCGTGTGGGTGTCCGTTATTACTTCGATCCTATTCTTGGCGCATTTGCTGAAGCCGGCTATGATGGCCTCAGCGTCCTCCAGCTCGGCCTCTCTGTCAGGTTCTAAGCCTTTCTGCCACATTTTGTACCTTTGCAGCCCGGTTCCAGCAGGCCCCGGATCATAAAAACAGATCATACCTCACAATCTCATTCCATATGTCTTATACTCCGAAGCATAAGGTTCGTATAGTGACCGCAGCGTCACTGTTCGATGGCCACGATGCCTCTATCAATATCATGCGCCGCGTCATGCAATCCAGTGGTGTAGAAGTCATCCACCTCGGCCACGACCGGAGTGTGCAGGAAGTGGTCGACTGCGCCATCCAGGAAGATGCCAATGCGATCGCCATGACCTCCTACCAGGGTGGCCACGTCGAGTACTTCAAATACATGTACGACCTGCTCCGTGAAAAAGGCTGCGGACACATCAAGATCTTCGGCGGTGGTGGCGGAGTGATACTCCCTTCAGAGATAGACGAACTCCATGCGTATGGCATCACCCGCATCTACTCCCCCGATGATGGCCGCGCCATGGGCCTCCAGGGCATGATTGACGACCTTATCCAGCAGAGCGACTATCCTACCGGCAACCAGGTAAACGGCGAAGTGGGGCATATCATTGAAAAAGATGCCAAATCCATCGCCCGCCTTATTTCCGCAGCAGAAAACTTCCACGACCTGCCAGAGACTCAGGCCATGCTGAAAAAAGTAGCCGAGGCAGCTGCAACATCCAAGGCACCCGTCCTCGGCATCACCGGCACAGGTGGCGCAGGTAAAAGCTCCCTGGTGGATGAGATTGTCCGCCGCTTCCTCCTCGACTTCAAAGACAAACATATCGGCATCATTTCCGTAGACCCCTCCAAGAAGAAAACCGGGGGCGCACTCCTGGGCGATCGTATTCGCATGAATGCCATCCGCAACGAACGTGTTTACATGCGCTCCATGGCCACCCGCCAGAGCAATCTCGCCGTCTCCAAATACATCTTCGACGCAGTCAACATCCTCAAGGCTGCACACTACGACCTGATTATCCTCGAAACCTCCGGCATCGGCCAGAGCGATACTCAGATCACCGACTACAGCGACCTGAGTATGTACGTGATGACACCGGAATACGGTGCCGCCACCCAGCTCGAAAAGATCGACATGCTCGACTTTGCAGACATAGTCGTGATCAACAAGTTCGACAAACGCGGCGCGATGGATGCTCTTCGCGATGTGAAGAAACAATACCAGCGCAACCACAAGCTCTTCAGCCAGGCACCCGACGAGATGCCCGTGTACGGTACCAT
>JAFAAT010000327.1 GCA_023426425.1 Bacteroidota bacterium
GTGTTGATGCAGATCGCCAGTAGGGTCTTTGATCATGACGATGGAGCATCTGTGGACGAGGCTGTGCGGACCCAATATCTCAACAGACCCCGGCAGACCGTTCAGAAATCGCGAGGTCAGCTTTCTATTGTGTTCTGCAATTGCCATAATCCCTAACGCATTCTTTTGCTTTATCGCTGTGTCAAGGAGGAGCAAACCATGCATGTTCAGGTGACCCGGTTCATAGCTCCTGGCTGAAGGCTCATAAACCATCTCGCCATGACGTGGCGTGTAACTGGCAAAGCCACCGACCACCGGTTCATAGGCTGCAAGAAACTCGTCGGACAGGTACATGATGCCAGTGCCGAAGCCAGCGTTCATCCATTTGTAGTTGCTGGAGATGAGGACGTCGATGGGTTGGCTGGAAACATCTATCGGAAGGGCTCCAAGGCTCTGGGTGGCATCTACAATAAACCAGACATTGTTTGCCCGACAAAAGGCTCCCAGGTCCTGCAGATTGACAGTAAAGCCTGTAAGCCACTGAACATGGCTGATGACCAGTAGTTCAATCTTCTCCTCGAGAATCATACTCTTCAACCTGTCCATATCGATATTGAAGCCATCCGGCGAGTCTATCCAGGTGATCGGAAATTTGTTTATACGGAAAGGCTCCAGGAGTGAGGGGTAGTCCTGCTGGTAGAGCAATACACGTTCTGTGCCCTTGAGTGACTGAACCAGGCTATTGAGGCCAAAGGAGAAATTAGGCACAAAAGCCAGTTGAGACATTGGTGCTCCTACAAAACCTGCTACATTTTCCCTGATCGCAGGAAGCACTTTATCTCTCAGGTGTTCCGCAGCGGCGCTGCTGTTGCTTAGCATAGCGTTGTAGAAGTCCAGTGATGGCTGGATGGATTCTGTTGTGAGCAGACCGCAGGAGGCCGTATTGAAGTAGATGGAAGGAGCAGACATATTAAAGCAAATATACACTACTCTATACGTCGGAAACTCAGTAGCCATACTCCGCGTGCCAGGTCACTACTGAAGAAAAAGCTGCAAACGGAAATAGCCCCGCGTGGCGGGGCTATTTCTTATTTCCAGAGGGAAAATCTTATTTGATGATTTCAGTAACCTGACCGGCACCTACTGTACGTCCACCTTCGCGGATAGCGAATTTCAGACCTTTTTCCATCGCGATTGGAGCGATGAGCTTAACAGTAAGGTTCACGTTATCACCAGGCATAACCATTTCCACACCTTCAGGAAGCTGGCACTCACCAGTAACGTCAGTTGTACGGAAATAGAACTGAGGGCGGTATTTCTGGAAGAATGGAGTGTGACGTCCGCCTTCTTCTTTGCTCAGTACATAAACTTCACCTTTGAAGTCTGTGTGCGGAGTGATGCTCTTAGGAGCGCAGATTACCATACCACGGCGGATATCTTTCTTTTCAATACCGCGGAGAAGAAGACCTGCATTATCACCAGCCTGACCCTGATCAAGAAGTTTCTTGAACATTTCCACACCAGTACAGGTAGAAGTCATTGCAGTTTCGTTGAAACCAACGATGTCAACGTTTTCACCAACTTTGATGATACCACGCTCGATACGACCTGTAGCCACAGTACCACGACCAGTGATGGTGAATACGTCTTCTACAGACATCAGGAATGGCTGATCAATTGGACGAGGAGGCAGTGGAATGTATTCGTCAACTGCGTTCATCAGTTCTTCTACAGCAGCAACCCACTGAGCTTCGCCAGCAAGAGCACCGGTAGCAGAACCTTTGATGATTGGAGTGTTATCTCCATCGTATTCGTACTTGCTAAGAAGCTCACGAATTTCCATTTCAACCAGGTCAAGGATTTCGGGATCGTCAACCAGATCAACTTTGTTCATGAATACAACAATACGAGGAACGCCTACCTGACGGGCAAGAAGGATGTGTTCTTTAGTTTGTGGCATAGGACCATCAGTAGCAGCAACTACCAGGATAGCACCGTCCATCTGCGCAGCACCAGTGATCATGTTCTTTACATAATCCGCGTGACCTGGACAGTCAACGTGTGCATAGTGGCGGTTAGCGGTCTGGTACTCAACGTGAGCGGTGTTGATGGTGATACCACGTTCTTTTTCTTCAGGAGCAGCATCAATTTCATCATAACCTCTTTTCTCAGCCATACCCTTAGATGCAAGGATAGTAGTGATTGCTGCAGTCAAAGTGGTTTTACCATGGTCAACGTGGCCAATGGTACCAATGTTTACGTGGGGTTTCTCCCGCTTAAAGGTCTCTTTTGCCATTTTTATTTTTTTTAAGAGATGTTTTAAATTGTTTGTTTATGTTATCGACCTCGCGGTCCAGTTAACCTTTGTTCCTAAACAGGTGCAAATATCACTTTATTTGCCATCTTCCTGTACAAAAAATTATCAGAGCTGTTGAGCAGGATTGAACTGCCGACCTCTTCCTTACCAAGGAAGTGCTCTACCACTGAGCTACAACAGCAACTCAGCATGCCTTCGTGACCTGATTGGAAACAACCTTCATGTCACTTTTCATACTGAAAGAGCAATAAGTGAGTGGACCATTTTCCATACACTTATTACTCTTTTGCTGGTGAGCGGGAGACGAGGCTCGAACCCGCGACCTACAGCTTGGAAGGCTGTCGCTCTACCAACTGAGCTACTCCCGCTTAACTAATGTGAAAATATAAAAATGCAAAAGTGATTCATTCACCACTCTCACACTTCCATTCCCATCATTCCGGCTGACAATTTGAAACTGAAGGGACAACAACTACTAATCGTTGCCTCCCAATCTCAAAGAATCATGTGGGCAGAGAAGGATTCGAACCTCCGTACTCCGAAGAGAACAGATTTACAGTCTGTCGCCTTTAGCCACTCGGCCATCTGCCCATTTATAAGTATCAGGTCAAGAACCGCATCCAATCGGAAAACAACTTGAGTCGATCTCGATATCTGCAGAATCTTTGGCTAAAAACCTGTTACCCCGGAGCCACTTGCCGGAATCGAACCAGCGACCTACTGATTACAAATCAGTTGCTCTACCAGCTGAGCTAAAGTGGCTTAAAAACCTCGTTTAAAAGAACTTCCCGTCGTTTACGGGATGGCAAAGGTAGAGAACAAAATCATTTTTGCAAATTTTTTTGAATCGCCTTTCAACAAAAATATTCAACCGCTAAAATCGTCTCTTGTTCGAATAAGTTTTCGCCTCTTCCGGCATGATCAGGTACAAGCTACCTGCGCTCAAACAGAAATACATACTGGGCGGTTTCACCTTTGGATTCGACTGCGAAGCTACTGGTAAATGAAAGGGCACTGGAGTCGAGCATACCCGACCCTCCTGTAATCTTAAGGCTGCTATCGACCGTTCTTTGCACAATTGAAAACCTGTGGAGAGAAGTACGTCTGCCGAATAGTGAGTCTATTTCTTCAGTTAAGTTCAGCATTACAAACTCATCCGGGCGTTGGGTAGCCATCACCTGTATTCGCTTATTTAGCTGTAGGGTGTCCCCTATGGCAAGCGCGTAGAGATCCCATTCACCCTGAAACTTTCTGTTCCAGACAGTATCGCAGTGAGTACCTGAGTATCCATTGAGGCAGGCACACTGCCCATCGACACAAGTGCCGCCGTTGTTGCAGAACATATCCTTGCAACGGTCGGGTAAACAGGAAAAAATAAGAACCGGAAATAAAAACAATAAGAGCCTGAGGTTCATGTGGCAAAGCTATACCTGTTTTAGCTCCGACACCAAATCCTGCAGTACTTTCTTTGCATCGCCAAATAACATAGACGTCTTTGGCTTGAAGAAAAGGTCGTTCTCAATGCCTGCGTAACCCGGCTTCATGCTCCTCTTGTTGACAATGATGTGCTCAGACTTTTCTACCTCAAGAATAGGCATACCATAGATCGGACTTGCCGGATCTTCCTTGGCAGCCGGGTTCACCACATCATTCGCGCCAATAATCATCACCACATTTGTTGTGGACATCTGATCATTCGCCTCCTCCATCTCCTTAAGCTTTTCATAGGGCACATCAGCCTCGGCCAGCAATACATTCATGTGCCCAGGCATGCGGCCTGCTACGGGATGAATACCATAAGACACTTCAACACCTTTATCTTCCAAGACCTTCTCCAGCTCATGACAGGCATGCTGCGCCTGTGCAACAGCCAGTCCATATCCGGGTATGATCATAACTTTTTGTGCATATGCCATAAGAACTGCGGTGTCATTGAGTGATATTTCTTTGTAGTTGCCCTGTTCCTTTGCTTCTCCCTGCACAGCTTTCTGTCCACCAAAAGAACCGATTAATACGTTCTTTAGGGATCTGTTCATCGCTTTGCACATAAGTATCGTTAGAATGGTACCTGCAGAGCCGACAAGAATGCCACCGGTAAGCATGACGGGATTATTGTAGAGGAAGCCTCCAAATGCTGCGGCCACTCCTGTGAAAGAATTGAGCAATGAGATGACCACAGGCATATCTGCACCACCTATGGGCATTACAAACATCACCCCGTACACCAGAGAGAGGATCAGGATACCATAGAAAAGTTCACCTGTAGCCTCCGGTCTTGCAAATACAACGAACAGCGTAACCAGGGAAATTACCGACAGGAGTCCGATGTTCATGAGGTGTTGCCCTGAGAAAGACCGGTCTTTGATTTTGCCATTGAGCTTTCCCCAGGCGATAATACTTCCTGCGAATGAAACACTGCCGATTACCATCCCGAGTATGATTGTGATAAACAATGCTGAAGGGATATTTGCATAATGATTCAGCAATCTGTCAGTTGTTGTTTGTTCAAAGCCTGAGGTGATGTGGTGAAACTCAATGATGGAAATGAGCATGGCACAGGCACCACCCATACCATTAAACAGACTCACCATCTCAGGCATGGCGGTCATCTTCACCCGCTTAGCGGCAAGGGTACCTACCACACTGCCTATGATCAGGGCTGTGAATATCCAGCCATAATTCTGAAGCGGTGCTCCATTGTTCCTGTAAAGGAAAATAGTTGCGAGGATGGCTATTGTCATCCCGGCAGCTGCTACAAGGTTGCCCCTCCTGGCAGAAAGAGGATGAGACAACATCTTCAGTCCGACGATGAAGGTGATAGAACCAATCAGGTAACTAAGTTGCAGGAAAATGTCTTGTTTCATGAGCTGAACTAATGTGGTGTTTGGGCAGCGTTATTTCTTTCTTTTTTTACTAAACATCTCCAGCATCCTGTCTGTGACAACGAAGCCACCCACCACGTTCAAAGTACCAAGTATAACGGCAAGAAAGCCGAGCGTCAATGCCACATAATCATCAGAGGGTGCCTGTCCCATCACTATGATAGCACCAATGATAACCACACCGTGAATGGCATTGGCACCACTCATAAGTGGCGTATGCAAGACAGAGGGTACACGGCTGATCACTTCAATGCCGAGAAAAATTGAAAGTATCACAATAGTCAGCAGCCGGTAGTTTGACTCATCTGTGAAAAGCGAAGCAATAAAGTCCATGGCTCTGTGATTTATACTTTTGATGCAGTTAATAAGCTTTTTACTCTGTCGTTGACGATCTCACCATTGTGTACAATGCAGGTGCCCTTCACGAGGTCGTCATTCCAGTTAAGATCTATTCCACCCTCTTTGCTGATAATCAACTTCAGAAAATTAAGCACATTCTTGCTATACAGCTTGCTTGCATCCGAAGGCATTGAAGCCGGGAGTGCCGAATTGCCAATGATAGTAACCCCATGCACCTGAATAGTCTTGTTATCCTCCGTCAGCTCTGTATTGCCACCCGTTGCTGCGGCCAGGTCTATGATCACAGAACCATACCGCATATCCCTGATCATCTCAGTTGTGATCAGCAAGGGGGCACGTTTTCCGGGGATCTGGGCTGTGGTGATAATGATGTCAGACTTTCTTGCGTGTTCATGGATCTTGGCCTTCTGTCGGGCAAGAAACTCTTCAGTTTGTTCCACCGCATAACCACCAGCGGTTGAGGCATCAGCCGCACCTTCCACTTCGATGAATTTAGCGCCCAGGCTCATCACTTCTTCCTTCACAGCTGGGCGGGTATCAAACACCTCTACAACAGCTCCCAGGCGGCGTGCCGTAGCTATCGCCTGAAGGCCCGCCACACCGGCACCTATTATCATTATTTTGGCGGGGGCTATACTTCCTGCAGCGGTCATGAACATTGGAAAATACCTGCTGTATTCCCAGGCTGCCAGCAACACTGCTTTGTAGCCTGCAATGTTGGCCTGTGAACTCAGCACATCCATCGCCTGAGCGCGGGTGGTACGCGGAATGGTGTCCAGGCTGAAAACCGTAAGACCATTATCCGCCCATTGCTGCATTCTTTCAGGATAAAACAGGGGTTGATAGACTCCCAGGATGGTAGTTTTGGGTCTCAGGTCGTAAACATTATCAGGTTGAATTGACAGGATTAAATCTGCCTGAGCACGAATATCGCTGGCATCAGTAATAGAAGCCCCTGCCTGCAAATACGTTTCGTCAGAAAAGAAGGCCGTCCTACCTGCCTGTGATTCAACGAGAACCACGACGTTCATCTTTACCAATGCGCCAACCACTTCAGGCACCAGTGAAACCCTTGTTTCGGGTGCGCTCTCCTTCATAACTCCAATCACCATATTGCTACTAGCATTTAATAAATTGAAAAATAGTCTTTTTAAATTCAAAGTCAAAGCATGCAGCATCCTGCGAGGTATAAATGTGGCTCAAGGTACCCGCTCGACTCAAAGCACTTCGCAGAACTGTTAATTATCCATGGTAGGCGGATGAGTTATAGCAGGATGGAGAGCGGAGCTTTACAGAACAACTCAGCACGAATATGTTATAGTTATAGCTACTCCCCTATATGGGCATGTTCGTTTCAGTGCCAATAATGGATTGACGAGCACTGTGTGTGATTGGAAAAAAGTGAAGGATGAACAAGACTGCTTTGGCCTGGGAAATCAGCGCGGACAAGAAATGGCAAGGATACACTCTTCGGGAGATTTTATTTTACAAGGAACTGTTATTCCGATTTGTAAGAAGGGATGTGCTTAGTACCTACCAGCAAACTTTGTTGGGCAGGTTCTGGATTTTCCTACAGCCTTTACTTACGTCCTTTGTCTATGTAATTGTCTTTGGTTCATTTATCAAAACCTCGCCGAATGGTATTCCACAAGTACTCTTTTATCTCACCGGCACTATTATCTGGAGTTTCTTTTCTGATAGTTTAACGGGGACGATGTACACGTTTACGAGTAACGCACAAATCTTCAGTAAAGTTTACTTCCCGAGAATCATCAGTCCGCTGAGCACAATTTGTACGCAATTCATCAGATTGGGGATTCAGGTTGCCTTATTCTTTACGATTTACTTCCTGTACACACTTTCTTATCCGAATCTGCTGATCAATACAAACATCTACATGATCCCTTTAATGCTGCTCTTTACCTCAGCTTTTGCCTTAGGTCTGGGGTTGATATTCAGCGTACTGATAGCAAAATACCGGGACTTTGAAAACATCATACAATTTGGCTTGCGTCTATTCATGTTTGCCTCACCGGTCCTCTATTCTTCGGCTGTAATCCCTTCCGAATTTAGCTTCATTTACTGGTTAAACCCTTTAACCACAATGATTGAAACATTCAGGTCTGCATTCCTAACTCAGCAATACATACCACAAATATACTATGTAATAACTGCTATTAATGTGACTTTAATGCTAGTTGTTGGCTTGATATTATTCAAAAGACAAGAGCAGATTGTGATGGATACAATTTAGACGAAGCAGATATGGAGCGAATGTTACAAGTTGAAAACGTCTCGAAAGTTTACAGGTTAGGAGCGCTCAATTCTGAATCTTTAAAACAGAAGTTCCATGAGTGGTGGAACAGCAGAATTCTAAAGACTGCTCCACCTTTACCAGATGAAGGGAATGATAGCAGTCGAATCTGGGCACTGAAAGATGTTAGTTTCGATGTCGCAGAAGGCGATGTTTTTGGATTTATAGGCAGCAATGGGGCTGGCAAGTCTACTTTACTAAAAATTATTTCACGCATTACCAGGCCTTCGAGGGGAAGGATTATAGGCAAAGGAAGAGTTGCCAGCCTACTTGAAGTAGGCACAGGATTTCATGGTGAGCTTTCGGGCAGAGAAAACATTTATCTGAACGGGCAGATTCTTGGGATGAAAAAAGCTGAGATTGACCGGAAGCTGGATGAAATTGTTGCCTTTTCAGGAGTGGAGCGGTTTCTGGACACGCCCGTTAAGCGGTATTCCAGCGGAATGTATGTCCGACTTGCATTTTCAGTAGCATCCCATCTGGATGCGGAGGTTTTGATCATAGACGAGGCACTGGCAGTTGGCGATGAAGCTTTTCAGCGAAAATGTCTCACGCGCATGCGTGAGATATCAACACAGCAGGGTAAGACAGTCCTACTCGTCAGCCACTACCTGCAGGCACTGAAGTCACTCTGTAACAAAGTAGTCTATCTGGACCAAGGCAAAATTGCCGACATAGGCAAACCTGACAAAGTCATTGCTAATTATCTGAAGGGTGAAAAGGTGGAATACCTGAGTCAGGAATACGAGCAACCTGAGGACGCCCCGGGCAACGAACATATACGCATCAAGAAAGCTACGATTAACCCGCAATATATACGTTCTGATCAGGTAATTGATGTAAGAACCCCGCTGCATATCAACTTTGAGTTTTGGTACAGATCACTTGCGGAAGGCAGTCTGACGGTAGGTGTCCATTTGTTTACGCTTGCTGGAGATTTCGTTTTTGATGTTTGTTCCGATGAATGCACCCTTAATGATGGAGTTGTTTCCGGCTGCTGTACGATTCCGGGAAATTTTTTAAACGATGGATCCTATTACCTCTCTCTAGTGTTCGTGCGAAATGGCGTAGAACGGTTGTATTACTTCGAAGCATGCCTTTCGTTTGACGTTGAAGATTTCCGGCTTCACCAGAAATGGACCGGAAAGTGGCCGGGTGTCGTTCGACCACAGTTTCCAGTAACACTATCACAATTGAATTACCCAATAAAATCTGCAACCCATGTTCAACCCATACAACATCCAGCACCTGCAGCTTAACGGATTTAAGAACCTGATACCGCCCAGGGTGAACAGTTTTATTGTTTTTTGGTGGGGAACCATTCCCCTAGGACATGTCTGGGTGGAAAACCATCTTTTGAGCGCGCCGATCTATGAATTTCAAAAAGCCATTGTAGACTCTGTCTGGAAAGCATTGACCCACTACCTGTCCGGCACATCTGTTTTCGACGGCCTTTATGAACTCTTGCTCAATGAGGATGCCGAGAAAGCTGCGAGCGTGCTTGAGACTGGATTTTGTGAAGCAGCCAACAGGCTACCTGCGCCCATAGATGCACCCATCTCAGTAGTAATATGCACAAGGAACAGGCCGCGGGCTTTGTGGGAATGCATTAAAGGTTTGATGGCATCTACCGACAAAAATTTTGAGTTGATAGTAGTTGACAATGCGTCAGATAATCAGTCTACTCAGGAAGTAGTTGAGTGCTTTGCGGGTGTTCGATACATCCGGGAGGATCGGAAAGGCCTGGACATTGCGAGAAATACGGGTGCAAGAATGGCGACCCACAACATTGTCGCCTATACGGACGATGATGTCTATGTTGATAAAGACTGGATCACAAGCATCAAGAGGGCTTTCCATGACCCGCTTACTATGGCTGTTACGGGCCTGGTGTTGCCACTGGAATTACGTACTAAGTCGCAATACATTTTTGAGAAGGACTGGGGTTTTAACCGTGGGTATGTACCATTGAAGTTTGACCACAGCTATTTCATGAATAATGTTGACTTCGGAGTGCCTGTATGGGAGATTGGGGCAGGTGCGAACATGGCATTCCGCAAGGAGGCTTTTGAGCTTGTAGGTTTTTTCGATGAGCGTCTCGACGTAGGCGCTTCCGGTTGCAGCGGGGATTCGGAAATGTGGTACCGGATACTTGCAGAAGGGTGGAACTGTAATTACGTTCCGACGGCGGTTACCTATCACCAGCATAGAGAGACTAAGCGTGACCTTCAACGCCAGATCTTCTACTACATGCGCGGGCAGGTAAGTTCGTTGCTCGTACAATATGAGAATTATGGTCACCAGGGAAATATGGACCGGATTCAAAAGGGTTTACATGAATACTATTCGAACCGGATCAAAGATTTTTTGCAGGGCAAGGAAACAGCAAGAGTTAACACACTGTTCTCCGAAATCAGGGGCTGTATTTCAGGGTGGAAGTACTACCATGAACGTCAGAATGAAAGGAGAACAGATTTAGTCAGTCCCTGCGAGTCTTTGTCAAAGGATGTACAAATCACCGACAGCTCGCGTGTGTCTGTAGTCATCCCCTGCTTCAATCATGGACAGTATCTGGAAGAAGCAATTCTCAGTGTTCTCAGACAAACCTACAGCCATTACGAGATAATTGTAGTAGATGATGGCTCCACTGACGACACAAATATGATTTGTGACCGATACAGAGAACAGATAAGATATGTGAGGGTTGAAAGAGTAGGTTTATCAGCAGCACGAAATATTGGAGTTCAATTCAGTACGGGAGATTTCCTGGTATTCCTGGATGCTGATGACATCCTTTATCCAAACGCGCTTGAAATAAACCTATTCTATTTCAAAGAATACCGGTGGGCGGCATTTGTCTCCGGAGGTCACGACCGCATAGACAAAGATGGAAATCTTCTGCCGTCAAAGCCGCCGGTGCAGAAGATCGGTGGAAACTATGGCGCGTTATTACAAGGGAATTACATTGGCATGGAAGGCACAGTCATGTACCGGAGGGCATTGTTCTTTGCGTTCCATTTTGACCCGAAGCTCAAGGCTTGCGAAGATTATGACCTCAACCTGCGTATAGCACGGTATTTTTCCTGTGTCAGTCACACAGTAAAAATTGCAGGGTACAGAATACATACGGAGAATATGTCCCACAATAAGAAGATGATGTATGAAATGGCGATAAATGTGCTCCAACAGCAGGAAAAGCTCCTGACGCTGGAGGAAGAGAAAATAAACTACGACCTGGGAATTCAGTACTGGACAAATTACTATCTGGCAGAAGAGACTATGCCTAAACTGTATTAACATGGACGAGAGAACACCACAAGCTCCACCTGAGATTGCACCTATTTCAGATGGGCTCGCCCGCCCTAAATGGTCAGTCATGATACCTGCATACAACTGCTCTCGGTATCTCACTGCCGCCTTAACTGCAGTGCTGAGCCAGGATCCTAGAAGTGAAGAGATGCAGATTGAAGTGGTTGATGATTTTAGTACTGATGCTGATGTACGTGCACTCGTAAGTAGAGTCGGTAAGGGAAGGGTTGGATATTACAGACAACCCAGGAACATGGGGAGTTTACGGAATTTCGAGACCTGTATAAATCGTGCCCGAGGCGAGTATGTGCACATCCTTCATGGGGATGATGTTGTTAAACCAGGGTTCTATAAAGAGATCCAAAATCTTTTCAACAGATTCCCCAACGCCGGTGCTGCTTTTACGGACTTTATCTACATCAATGAATCCGGTCAGGAACTATATACAGAGGAAAAGAGGATACTTGATGAACCGGGTATCCCTGAAGGCTGGCTGGAGACAATTGCTTCGGGACAACGCATTCAGCCACCCGCAATCGTAGTAAAACGTGAAGTTTATGAAAGGCTTGGCAGCTTCTTTGCGGTTCACTATGGAGAGGACTGGGAGATGTGGACCCGTATAGCCGCACATTATCCAGTGGCACATTCACCACGATTTCTTGCACAGTACAGGATCCACACGAATAATATAACCAGCCGGTCTTTCCTGACGGGGCAGAATGTGAGGGACATTAATAAAGTGATCAATATCATACAGCAATACCTTCCGGAAGAGCTTAGGCCCACGCTGAAAAGAGCTGCCCGCAGGAACTTTTCTATCTACTTTGCGAAGGTTTCAGATAAGATTTACCACGAGTATAAGAACCCTCCGGCCGCATTAAGACATATAAGGGAGGCTCTCAGCTTACATACGAATCGCACCACACTGTACTATTTCGCAAAACTCTGGCTTAAGAAAATGATTAGGTATCGATATGAGACTATCTATCCGCAGCCCTCATCTCAAGTTTTCACTTTAAACACCGAAAGGGTCTGACATGCTATTTTCTGTCATCATTCCAACTTGTAACCGCGATAAACTTTTATGCAGGTGTCTCGACAGAATACTTCCACCCTATCAACAGCTAAGTAGCGAGTTGTATGAGGTCATAGTTGCAGATGATAATGCGGACGATCATCTGGTAGATGAACTAAAGGGGTACTATCCGACCGTCAAGGTAGTTAAGGGTCCGCGCAGGGGACCGGCAGCAAACAGAAATGCAGGCGCAAGGATGGCAAAGGGAAGGTGGCTTGTGTTCATAGACGATGATTGTCTCCCTGGGGACTACCTGCTTTCCACCTATAAAAAGGAGGTGGAAAAGAATCATGTCAAGGTTCTGGAAGGTTGCACGATCGTGGATCGGCAACGAATGCGGTTTGATGAGGAAGCGCCCTACAATTGGTTTGGCGGCAATATGTGGTCTTGCAATTTTGCTATTGAAAAGGATTTCTTTTTTGGTCTTGGCGGCTTCGATGAAAAGTTCATATACCCTTGCCTGGAAGACGTTGACCTAAGAGTAAGAATAGAGAGAAGTGAGACTATTGCTTTCGTGCCACTTGCTGTAGTCGTGCATGAATGGAGACGAAAGACTGCATTTCGCGATCTCAGGAAGCAGCTTCACGCGCATAAATATTTTTACAAAAAGCACTCTCAGTACAGCGTAAGACATATATTTAGCAGAATCTCGAGGTTTTTCAAAGAATCCGTGAAACTCACTGCAGAACTGCTAAAGTATTCCTTCAAAGGATTTTGGGCATATATCGAAAAAATGATTCTCTATTTCCTGCTGATATTTGCCTAGTGCTCAGGAAGAAAGGGCAATTAAGTCAGTATTTCAATGGCGTGAGACAATAAGCCTTAAAGCACCGGTAAATTCAGGCATTGTCCTGTGGGAACCGTATTTACGGTCCCACTCCCCGGACTTGAGATCAGCAGCGAGCGCGGTGACGTAAACTTCTTCCAGGCCCTCAGGCAGGAACCCCCATGCTGACTGTGCCTCTCTGATCTGTTTGTCAAGGAATGCTTCCGGCCGACCATAAAAAGCTTCCTGAAACCCGTCCAGGCAATGGAATGGTACAGGCACTTTAATTACTTCACAGTTGCCGCCCAAATGATCGACAATTGTAGCAATGCGCGGGTATCTACTCCGCTCCACTTCTATCAACTGCGGGAAGTAATTTATGTTCCAAAACTCGTTCAGTGCATCCGGGTCAAATGTCATCACCACGACGGGTCCGCGGGTTACCCTGCGCATCTCGCAAAGACCCCTTCCTAAATCCGGCCAGTGGTGCACCGTCACGATAGCCATTGATGCGTCAAATGAGTGATCGTCGAAAGGCAAATCCTCTGCCACGCCGATTACGGCAGGTGGCTTGCCTGTGGCTAATCGCTGTTTCCTCATGCTGGCAGAGGGCTCCACTGCCAGCACATACCGGCCTTCGGGCTCATAAGAACCTGCACCCGCTCCGACGTTCAGGATTGTCTTTGCATCTCCAAGCTCTTTATGAATGTAAGCTGCTATTGCCGGATCGGTGCGTCGCACACCGGAGTAGCTGGTTTTCATTGATTCGTAGTCAAAAGCAGAGTCGGCGAGTTTCATAAAAACGATATTACCGAAAACAGATGAATTATGTCGAAATGTTCTGTCATTAGTCGGAGCAGCACATTTGAGAGGTATCCAAAAAAAGCGAGGTAGCGAAAAACCATTCTCGGTGTTTACACGCCTTCATAGCGCCTTCATAACGCCTT
>JAFAAT010000017.1 GCA_023426425.1 Bacteroidota bacterium
ATACAAGGACTTATCGTAGAAAGGGGTATGGAAGGTTTCTCCACTCCCGAAACCCACGGTAAATGGTCCCTCCGCGCATCCGCTACCGGGGAGCTGGTTTTCGACAACGTAAAAGTTCCCAAAGAAAATATCCTTCCCGGTGTCAAAGGTCTTAAAGGCCCTCTGAGCTGCCTGTCTTCTGCACGCTATGGCATCGCCTGGGGCGCCCTCGGCTGCGCCATGGATTGCTACGACACTGCCCTGCGCTACGCAAAGCAAAGGATTCAGTTCGACCGCCCCATCGCAGGCTTTCAGCTACAGCAAAAAAAGCTGGCTGAAATGATCACCGAGATCACCAAAGGTCAACTCCTGGTTTGGCGCCTTGGCGCCCTCCGCGATGAAGACCGCGCTACTCCTGCCCAGATCTCTATGGCCAAAAGAAACAGCTGTGAAATCGCCCTCAACATCGCACGTGAAGCACGCCAGATACTCGGTGGCATGGGCATCACAGGTGAGTTCAGCATTATGCGTCATATGATGAACCTCGAGTCAGTAATCACCTATGAAGGCACACATGATGTCCACCTGCTCATCACAGGTATGGACGTGACAGGTATCAACGCATTCAAATAGTTCTAAGCGAAACCAAATAGAAAATGCGGGGCACTAACCCCGCATTTTTCATATTCAGTATTCCTCACACAACTATGCAGATTCTGCAGCCTTCTTCTTCTTCAGCCATTCCTCCATTCTCTCCTTCTCATTCACCGCTATCGAAATCTCAATCTTGTACTGGTCATGCTTGTCTAGTCTTAGCACATACTGGTAGTCACAGTTATAAATGGGCTTCTTATCCTGGTCAAAATACTGCCAGTTTACCCGCGCCTTCACGATCCGGTCTGTCCAGAATCGCTTGCTGAATACCTCAGGCCTTGAATACACAATCCCAAACTGCTTATAAAATGTGGTTCCCTGGTTAAACAGCCCTTCCAGCTTGCTGGCCTCACTAAAGACCGTACTTGCATCATCCGACAGGAATGTACATGGTATATTATAATGCTGTGCCATTGCCTTCGTATCGAAACTCTCCAGCGCCTGCGCATAAGACTCGAAAAATTCATTAATTCTTTGAAACGGACTACTGCTCATGTTTGCTCCTTATTATAGTCAGCAAAAATAACCAACCCACCTTGCTTGAAACTATTTTAGCCCGCAATTTCACTAAATAGTTCCTGCTGATTATTTTTGACACAAATCTCCCGACGATTGAAGACGCTGCTGGACCAACATCAACTCAACATCACGCTACAGCGACTGGCGCATCAATTGGTTGAAAACCACCTGGATTTTACAGACACAGCACTCATCGGACTACAGCCCCGCGGTGTATGGTTTTCAGACAGGATTGCCACCTTGGTCAGGCAGATCACTGGAAAAAAGATCACCTATGGCAAGCTCGATATCACTTTTTACAGAGATGATGTTCACTCCGGTTCAGGCATCATAGTGCCAAGTGAGACTGAAATCCCCTTTTCTGTGCAGGACCTCAAGGTGGTGCTGGTAGATGATGTACTGCATACCGGGCGCACAATTCGCGCAGCCATGGATGCCCTGATTGATTTCGGTAGACCAAGCAATGTGGAGCTCATGGTGCTGATCGACCGCCACTACAGTCGTGAACTGCCCAACCAGCCCGACTATGTAGGACAAACAGTAGACACCATCATCACTCAGAAAGTAAAGGTGAACTGGACAGAGAACGAAGGGAGAGACGAGGTAATCCTGCTGGACTAACCTTCAAAACAGAAGCAATAAAAAAGCAACAGAAACAATGTCGCTATCGGTAAAACACCTGCTGGGAATAAAAGAACTGCAAACAGAAGACATCCAAAAAATCTTCCGTACCGCAGACAATTTCAAGCAGGTCCTGCAAAGGCCGATCAAGAAAGTGCCTACCCTCCGGGATACCA
The DNA here is from genome assembly GCA_023426425.1 of Bacteroidota bacterium. Taxonomy (GTDB): domain Bacteria; phylum Bacteroidota; class Bacteroidia; order Chitinophagales; family Chitinophagaceae; genus JAFIGV01. The sequence continues at coordinate 1,950 of JAFAAT010000017.1, forward strand.
CTATCGCCAATGTATTTTTCGAAAACTCTACACGGACCCGCATCTCCTTCGAACTTGCTGAAAAAAGACTCGGTGCAGATACCATCAATTTCTCTGCTTCTGGCTCCTCCGTCTCCAAGGGCGAAACCCTGATCGACACCGTCAACAATATACTCGCAATGAAGGTGGATATGGTAGTGATGCGTCACTCCGCCAGCGGCGCTCCCTGGTTCCTTGCCAATCATATAGACGCCAGCATCGTCAACGCCGGAGACGGCACCAACGAACACCCCACACAGGCACTCCTGGATGCCTACTCTATGAGAGAGAAACTGGGCGACCTGGCAGGGAAGCGAATCTCCATCATCGGCGATATCATGCATTCACGGGTAGCCCTCAGCAACATCCTCTGCCTCATAAAACTGGGTGCTGAAGTGACCGTGGCTGGTCCGCCAACACTCATCCCAAAGCACATTGCCTCTCTTGGTGTGCGCGTTGAATATAACGTCCGCAAGGCGCTCGAGTGGTGTGAGGTGGCAAATGTCCTCCGCATTCAACTGGAGCGCCAACACAAGCCTCTTTTCTCTACACTCAGGGAGTACGCGCTCTACTACGGCATCAACAAGCAGATGCTCGACAGCCTCAACAAAGAAGTAGTTATCATGCACCCCGGCCCCATCAACAGAGGCGTAGAGCTTAGCTCCGATGCGGCAGACAGCAAGCAGTCCATTATCCTCGACCAGGTAGAAAATGGTGTGGCTATCAGGATGGCTGTACTTTACCTGCTCTCCGGAAAGGGTGAAGTGGTGGAATAACGCTTCCCGTTACCGACTTTGCCTGCATGTTGTATCTTTACCGCCCGTTTGCAAAATATAGTTTATTAAGCTTATAGATTATGTCCACCTGGTTTAGAAGAATAAAGAAAGGGATACAGACTTCGACGCACGAGAAGAAAGAGGCGCCGGATGGACTTTGGCATAAATGTCCTGAATGTAAGACTACTTACACCGTAAAAGAACTGGAGGACAACTATTATGTATGTCTGAAATGTAATTTCCACAACAGGATCAATGCTAAGGAATACTTCAACATCATTTTCGATGGCGGAGAGTACGAAACCCATTTTGACAACATCGCCCCTGTAGACAAACTGGAGTTTGTGGATGTGAAGCCTTATAACAAACGTATCGTAGAGGCTCAGGCCAGCACCGGGCTTAAGGATGCAATGACTGTTGGTTCCGGACAGGTGAATGGCAGGCCTTTGGTCATTGCCTGCATGAACTTCAACTTTATCGGAGGCTCCATGGGTAGCGTAGTGGGGGAGAAGATCGCCAGGGGAATAGACTACGCCATCGCGAATAAGATGCCATTTATGATCATCTCCAAGTCAGGCGGTGCCCGCATGATGGAAAGTGCATTCTCATTGATGCAGATGGCTAAAACCTCAGCAAAGCTCACCCAGCTCGCAAAGGCTGGCCTGCCTTATATCTCCTTCCTCACAGATCCAACTACCGGCGGAGTCACTGCCTCTTACGCCATGCTCGGAGACATCAACATAGCAGAACCCAAAGCCTTAATAGGTTTTGCCGGTCCGCGTGTGATCAAAGAGACTATCAAGAAAGACCTTCCGCCAGGCTTCCAGCGCTCAGAGTTTCTTCTGGAGCATGGCTTCCTCGATTTCATAGTAGATAGGAAAGACCTCAAAGAACAGTTGACACGAGTGATCGACTGGTTCGTAAAATAGCAAACTACACACCTTGGCCAACCAGCAAGTATATATCAAAAACCGCCCTGCCACTTTTGAATATGCGATAGAAGATCGCATGACTGCAGGTATGGTGCTTACAGGCTCTGAGATCAAATCGATCAGGAATGGCAAGGTCAGTTTTAATGACAGCTACTGCTATTTTCACAAAGGTGAGCTGTGGGTGAAGAGCCTGCACATTTCAGAGTACGTGAACGCCGGATATGCAGGTCATGACCCGGTGAGAGAACGAAAGCTGCTGCTGAATAAGAGAGAACTACGGAAATGGGAGCAGAAGCTGAAAGAGAAGGGCTTTACCATTGTGCCCTTGGCAGTCTTTATCAATGAGCAGGGTTTTGTCAAGATGGAGATCGGCCTCGGAAGGGGTAAAAAGCTACATGACAAGCGGGAAACCATCAAAGGCCGGGAGGCAGACAGGGAGATCAAGCGTCATTTAAACCGTGGCTAACATTTAGAACGCACATCGCTACCACCGATACCAGCTGGAAGAAGGAGATTTGGTGCGACAGTGGGATTGAAAAGCTATCCCGGAGGCCGGGATAGCTCTGAATATCTAGCTTATTTCTTCTGTGAAATTGATACCGTGGTGGTGTAGCTCGGTCATCACAGGCTTGTAGACTGAAGGCATACTGGGTATAAGCACACCTTTGGGAGGGGTGATTTTGTTGTTTAGCACCATCCTGGCCAGAACGGCCATGGGCAGACCAACAGTCTTAGCCATTGCTGAGTTCTCACGATCATCACCTTTTAATACCATGGTGCTTGTGAGCTTGATTTTCTTTTCCCTATGCATGTATTCCACCTCATGCTGCATTACTACCATGTCCTTGTCAGCAGGTTGCATTTCCCATTTGGCAAGCAGTAGTTCCAGCAATGCCTCTGCTGAAGTCTTTGCCTTTGCCGGAAGGGGCTGATCATTGAACAATCCCATCCATTCCAGCATCTTCATCACCTTGTCCTGCGGCTGCACATCCAGCTTTTGGGCTACGTGCTCTTTCAGCGAAACGTTGTTCAGGTAACCTGTTTTACTCTGTAGCCACTGGGCATACGTGTTTGCGTTTGCCAGAGCATCCTGGTCATTAGTGAGCCCGAGTTGTATCACGGCATTCCAGCCTTTACAGAAGTCTGGATGTCTCAATGTAGCACGAAGGAAAGTCTTTATTTCAGGCACATCGTAAAGATCAAGGTAGCGTAGGGAGTCGCGGTTGGGGTAGTAGGCGAGGGAGCCCAGGCTATCCACCCTTATCTTTTTATTGCCATCAAATATCTGTTCGTAGGGCACTTCCAGTTCCTTCCCATTGGCCAGGTATTGCGCACCACCCAGACCTGCAGTGATAATATTCCTGGGGTTCCAGCTAAACTTATAGTGCCAGGGGTTGTCATCAGACTCCGGCGCTATTAGGCCACCACAGTAGGACTTGAATGAAGTGATTACAGCGGCTACTCTTTGTGTGCTATGGATAATCTTATTGGCAGTCATGTGGTCAATACCCGGATCGAGGCCCATTTCGCACATGAACATCAGTCCCGCTTCTTTGACGGCAGCGTCCATTTCCCGCATTTCGGGGGAAATATAGGAGGAGGTAATCAGGTTTTTCTTAAACTCGAGACAGTCCTTAGCCAGCAGAATGTGCAGGTGTGGGGGCATCAGGGAAACTACGATATCTGCACGCTTTACGAGTCGCTGTCGGTCTGCTGCACTGGTGATGTCTATAACGGCGCTTTCTGCATAAGGGCTCCCCTTGGTCTTTTCAGCAATGGCATCGGCGCTTCCATCCGCCACAATAACGGTCCATTTGTTACGTGGTGCATGGGACAACAAGTAGTGGATTAGATAAGTAGAGGACTTACCCGCTCCCGCAACCAGGATTGTTTGCATACCTTTAATAGTAGAATCAGAAATTTGAAGTCGCAAAAGTAATTGAATAGTATTTTATTACAAAAATTTGTGTTATTTATATTTTTCGAATAACTCTAAGTGCTTATCTGAATTATGTCTGCCATCTGGAAACAATCACAAATCACACTCCAACAATTAAACAAGCAATCGGAAAACACCATGGCGGAGTTTCTCAATATCCGGTTCACTGCAAAAGGCGATAATTACCTTAAAGCATCCATGCCTGTTACTTATAGAACGCATCAACCCTATGGTTTATTGCACGGTGGAGCATCTGCGGCGCTTGCGGAAACAGTGGGTAGTGTGGCCTCCTGGTTATGTATAGACCCTCAAAAACAGATTTGCGTTGGTATGGAGATCAATTGTAACCATGTGAGAGGCAAGCGCGAAGGACTTGTAACGGCTACAGCTACTGCCCTGCACCTCGGAGCCACTACTCATATCTGGGACATCAGGATTACAGATGAAAAAGAGAGTCTTATTTGCGTGAGCAGGCTGACGGTGGCGGTGTTGAAGAAGAAGATTTAAGGCTACAGCGATAGTTAATAATGTTTTATGCATCAAGACGGTTGGGGGCATTCCTAAAAAGCCGCCTGGAGCATCAACACCAACTAGCCAACATGCTATAAAATTTGGCTCAATTATTTTGCCTCCACCTGCATGCGTCAGCTACACATTCAGGTTCCAAGAGGAGAAGGTGAAAAGATAATTGAAGCCGCTCTAAAGTATGATGCGAAAAATCTGGTTAAGCTGGAAGGCCACGACCAGAAAGGGGACAAAGACCTCATTATCGCGTTCATGCCTAACGGGCGAGTTGAAAACTTTGTAGCAGATCTGGAGAATACTCCAAATCTGCAGTTGACGCTTATACCACAGGGAGTGATACCCTTGTATCCGCCTGAAGATAAAACAGCAGAACAGGCTAAAGAGGTGGAGAATCTCAGTCCGTTTGAACTTTTTCTTTCCGGACTACAAAGTATTGGTTCCTGGAAAGGTTTTATCAACTATGCCGTTGTTGCCAGTGTGGTAGTCTGGATCGGTCTGTTTACCAAT
>JAFAAT010000040.1 GCA_023426425.1 Bacteroidota bacterium
CGGGTACAGAAGTAGGTGTTACTGAGCCTCAGACTACTTTCTCAGCTTGTTTCGGACGCGTGTTCCTGCCTTTGCATCCTACCAAGTATGCAGAACTATTGGGTAAAAAACTTGACGAGCATGGCGATGTCAACGTCTGGCTGATCAATACCGGCTGGACAGAAGGACCTTACGGTGTAGGTCACCGCATGAGCCTGAAACATACTCGTTCTATGATCACTGCAGCCATGAAGGGCGAACTGGACAATGTGACTTTTGAAGCTCACCCAGTATTTGGCGTACTCGTTCCTCAATCATGTCCTAACGTGCCTTCAGAAATTCTGAATCCACGTCAGACCTGGAGCGACAAAGAAGCCTATGACAAGAAAGCTAATGAACTGGCAAACCTGTTCATTAAGAATTTCGAAAAATATGCTTCTCAGGCAAACGAGGAGATCCGCTCTGCGGCTCCCAAAGTACTCGAAAGTGTAGGCTAAGAGTTGAAATACTAAGTTCTGAAAAAGGGCTGTTTCGAAAGAGGCAGCCTTTTTTCTTGAACAGCTCAGTCCCCTACTTACATCCAATTCTTACCTAAGTCGGAGTCCTTTATGACTTAACTATAAAGGTTTTAGAAAGCATTACAGGGTATTTTACTTTCGGATAACAATTGATGCTCTACATAACTCGACATTTTTTCGCAGTTTTCCATCCTTTCCAACCTTGTTTAAAATTTCCTTCCGCTCCTGGAGCAGCTTTCACCAGTGTTACGCAACCCTTGTAAGCTTAGAGACTGATGCTTCTCTAAAACACCATCGACCTTCCTCATAAAGTGTCGGGTTGCTGCTGATGCGGGTCAATCGGACAAACGAATTCCTCAAATTAACTGTCTTTCAACCAAACGCAGGTATGATCACAAGAGTCGTCCTATGCCTTTCCATTTTAGTAGTAGCTATTATCGCCAAAGCTCAACCCTTCACCGGCGCCGAACTGACCTACACATGGCTGAGTGATACAACCTACGAGTTCAAGCTAAAGATGTTTGCGACCTGTGGTAGTACTCCCTACACCCTGCCCCCTACAGCAATATCTGCTATAGGAATACCTGTAACTCTCTGAGTGGCACATTTGCACTGTCACAAACTATAGTTTCCCCACCTCCTGCTGGCACATTCCCAGAATATGTGTACATAGGAAACTTTACAGTACCTGGTAAATGTGACCACTGGACATTTACGGCTTCGGTGGACAACCGCAACAACTCAAATAACCTTCAACCAGGCGGAAACATCTATGTGGAAGCCACGATCAACAACCTGGATGTAGCAAATGCCTCATCTCCTCAAATCGTTCAACCACCTTTCCCTAGTGTGTATGTATATCAACCTCAATACCTTCCTTCTGCTGTAGCAGACCTGGACGGAGATAGCCTCACTTTCGAACTGGTAGACCCTCTTTCAGACGCAGGAAGTATTTTCGGAGGTTGCTCCACTGTGCCGCCTGCCCCTATCGGATTTTCATCTTCCTCGTTCACAGCCACTCAGCCCTTTAGTACAATGCCCAGTAACCCTGTATACCTAAACCCCAATACTGGACTGCTTACGTTCACGCTGCAGACATTGGGGTATAGTGGCTATGCAATCCGCATCAACAAATTTCGGAGAAGTGATGGAAAATTGCTGGGCTACATAACCAGAGAGGTACAGATCAAGGGGAACGTTGGCGGGCTGCCAATCTCTATACTTGATGTGGCTGTTGCACCACAAACGATTACTGGCGGTCAGGTAGCTGGTACCATAATCAATACAACTGTGGGTTCTCCATTGAATTTCTGCATTTATGCTTCAAAGGATCCAAACCCATATACAAATATTTCGATCGTAGATACAGTGATAGGTGGACTAACAAATGCAAATGTGGCCTATAATCTTGCAAATCCTGAGAGCCTGGTAGCCTGTTATTCCTTTCTACCGGCTATAGCAGACACAGGCACTCACTACCTTATTTTCAAAGTACAGGATAAAATACTTAATCCAGACCCCTGTGAAGGTATCGCAATCCCTATCTTATATTTTCATTACTATGTCTACACAGTCAAGGTGAGTGAGCCATTATATACTCGACTGATGACATTACTCAGCTTCGAAGTGTTCCCAAACCCTGCGACCGATCAGGTCCAAGTCGAGTCGGGACAACCAGTTGAACTCACACTGTATTCACTCACAGGACAAAAATTAAAAGAGGAGCAAACCACTTCTATGGATGTCGCTGATTTACCTGAAGGAGTCTACATTCTTAAGATCACCGACCCTCAAACCAGGATCAGCAAAACTCAGCGGCTGCTGATACAACGGTAGGGCTGTAAACAACGACGCCCCCCTCATCAGGTGGCGTCGTAAGTGTGTATTAGCTCAGATAAACGCGGGTATCTCCTGCTGCTGCCAATCCTTAACCTTGGAGGCAGCTGTTTCCACCTGCCTTATCCTGGTATCAGTCATCAAGGCGGTGATCACCTCAACCGCTCCTATCAGCACGTGGGGCAGCCACATCTCGTCAGCAAAGCCAAACAACCATGGCGAAGCCATCAACAGCAGGCCTGACAAGATGTCTATCACAAGGTGTGCATTCATCGACAGCAGTTTGAAGGCGCCCATTTCATAATTGGTGCAGAGGCTGTATAATAAAGCACTGCTTCCGGCGGAGAGTGTGGTCCACTTTGCCGCTTCTACATGTGAAAATCCAAACAACCAGGGCGCAGCAATGATCATTGCGCCTACTACATAGTCGAGCACCCCATGAACGCGGGTGGGAATAAGTTTGAGTACCATAGTGAAGGTTTTTAGTATTTCCAGAAATATTGTGCCTTATAGATCTGTATAGTTCAGGGAGTCCATGTCCTTTCCACGGATAGGACGCTCTTTGCGCTCATTAGTTTGTTCCTGTGGCGGCCGTGGCTGCTTCCCGCTAAACCTTACCTTGTTCTTCAGTTCCTGCTTTTGTTGCTGATTCTTCCTGTGATCCTGTCTCATAAATATTCAGTTTTACGCCCATAGGGTGATAAAACTCATTCCTTTCTCATAGAATAAAATGTGAAAGATCGGCTGCACACTGACAGCAGGCTCAGAGGTTACTTTGGCTGCCGGAGTTCCTTTATGATGCGGTCTAGTAGCGTGGCATCCCCAACCACCCACAAAATGTCGCCATCCTTAAGGATAAGGTTAGATTCAGGATTTAGTATTCGCCGGTGGTTTCTTTCCACGCCAACAACCAGCCCGTTCGACTTCTCCCTGATGCCACTTTCGCGAATCGTCTTGTCAGAAAGGAAAGAGCCCCTTATCACCCGGATCTTTTTCAAAACCATCTCCTCTCCACTATAGGTATTCTGCAAGGCTGCCTCTATTCCATTTACCGGCTCAATATGTTTTCGGAATTGGTCGAGTTGCTCATCAGTGCCAATAACAAACAACAGGTCGCCGGGATATACTTTTTCATACCTGCTGGGGGTTGTAATTGTGTACTTCCCGCGTTTGATCATAGCCACGTTTACACCCAATCGCTCCCTTAGGGCCATCTCCTCCATAGTCATGCCTGTTACAGGCGAACCCGTGGGTACTTCAAACTGTGTTATATGGGCATCCCAGGGAGCAAGCTCATATCTTCCGATGGTAGCTTCCGTCCGCTCCCTGTCATAGAAGTTCAGGAAAAAGCGATTCTCTAACTGGATGTAATAGCTATGTATCCTTTTATTGAATGCCAGCCCAATTGCGATGAGTACCACCAACCCAGCTATTGCTATATACAAGGAAAAGAAGTTCAGCAGTAAAATGCTAACATACAGGATTGCCAGTCCGCCTCGTATCACTCTGAAGAAGATCAAAGGTGCCCTATGTCTCCTGTTTGCCCAGAGATTGGCAAAGGCCTGGGTGTGAAACTTCCTTGTAATCAGTGCCCAAAGAAAAGGGCTGATGAATAGAAGACATAGCACGGCAGCAATGATGTTTCCTGATTGTCCATTGCCGATATACTCATAGACCATCGGCTTTAGGTACACAGGGAAAATTCCAATGATACCCAGTATGATTATTGAGAAGAGTATCACATGGGAAAGAAACGCGCGGATAGCGATCTGCCAGTCATTTGCCTGTGAGATGTTCTGTGTACCCAGACTATACCGCTCCAGGGTCTTCTTCCACCTCAACGGCAACACTCTATCCACCCAGCCATAAAAGGGACCGGCCGATTTGATCAGATAGGGGGTAGTAAATGTGGTCACCGCCGATACAGACACCGCCACAGGATAGAGAAAATGCGAAGTCACTCCTAAGTTCAGGCCGAGCGTAGCTATGATAAACGAGAACTCACCAATCTGTGCCATGCTCATGCCCGCATGTATTGAGGTCTTAAGTGGCTGACCCGAAAGGATTGCACCCAGGCCTGTACTAAAGAACTTCCCGAAAATGGTAATTAATGTGATTACCACTATCGGAATTGCATACTCCGCCAGCATCTTAGGGTCGATAAGCATACCGACCGAGATAAAGAACACAGCGGCAAACAGGTTCTTCACCGGCTCAACTATGTGTTCTATCCTCTGTGCGTTGGTTGTCTCGGCAAGAATCGACCCCATTATAAAGGCTCCCAACGCGGGAGAAAACCCGGCGAGGGAAGCCAGGATCACCATCAGCAGGCAAAGGCCTACGGAAACGATCAGCATCGTCTCATCACTGAGGTATTTCTGTACTTTCCTGAAAAATGTTGGCAGGAAAAAAATACCTGCGACAAACCAGAGCAATAAAAAGAATGAAAGCTTTAGGATAGACGTGAGCATTGTAATACCCTCAAACTGACGGCTCACTGCGATGGTAGACAACATTACCATTAGCACCACAGCGACTATATCCTCTATAATGAGCACCCCGAATACCAGCTTCGCATATTTCTTATTCTTCACCCCCAACTCTTCAAATGCCCTGATGATGATGGTGGTAGAGGATACGCAAAGTATTCCTCCCAGGAAAATGCTATCCATGAGATTCCACCCCATCATCTGTCCGGCTCCAAAACCCAGGAGCAGCATAAAGCAAACTTCAGTAATAGCTGTAATGGACGAACTACCTCCTGTGCTGAGCAGCTTTTTGAAACTAAACTCCAGTCCCAGTGTAAATAGCAGGAAAATCACCCCGATTTCTGCCCAGATCCTGATATCAGCAGGATCAGCGACTGTTGGCAAAAGGTGAAAATTGGGGCTGACCAAAAAACCTGCAAGAATGTAGCCTAGAACAACAGGCTGTTTTAAGCGCTTGAATAACAAAGTTGTAATTCCCGCGATAATGAGAATCAGACCAAGATCTTTTATAAGGTCAGGAAGATGGTTCATCCGGACGTAAAAATAGCATAATAAAAAGCTCGCGAATTTAACGAGAGGTATGGTTTTTTGATTAACGAATAGTGAAGATTGATTGAAAAGTACCTGGCGGTATTTAGAATGGTGAAAATGATTGGTATATGTGTAGATGTTTTAGCTCTTTAGTATTAATAACCTTCCTCTTTCTCAGCTTTCCACTGGCTGGGTGCAAGAAAGTTTTTCAATATAGTCCTTACTCGGGTCAGTTACCAAAAGGGTATGATGGTATAACCACGCAGAAAAACCTGGAAAAGCTTCAGTCCTCACAGAACAAGAACACCGGCAACTTCAAAATAGCCGTTCTTTCCGATTCTCACTACTTCCTTACAGATCTTGGCGCTGCAGTAGATGCCATAAACAAACGAAACGATATTGCTTTCACAGTACTTGCAGGTGACATGAGTGACCAGGGCCTTGAACAGGAATATTTGCTTCTTTATGATCAACTAGTAAAACTGAAGACACCACTCTTTACTGTTATTGGCAACCATGACTATCTTTCAAATGCTGCCCTGATTTACAACAGGATGTTTGGCCCCAACAACTATACAGTTAGCTATGGTGGTTATAATTTCATCTTCTTCGATTCGAATTTCTGGGAGAAAAACGGCAGGCCTGACTTCCCCTGGCTAAAGAATGCACTTGAGACTGCAGGAGAAGGCCCTTCTGTACTAATCAGCCATATCCCTCCCTTTGGTGATCAATATGACCCGAAAAGTACCGCTGAACACCTGGAGATCGTGCAGGCTCATAATGTGCCCCTTTCTATCCATGGGCATGTACACCACTTCTCCCACCAGGAGCATTATGAAGATGGCACTGAATACGTTGTCGTACCCTCTATAGAAAAAAGAAAGCTGTGCATCATTAGCTTTCAGGAAGGGACATTCACCGTCACAATGGAAAACTATTAACTATGCGACAGCTTTTACTATTCATCCTATCGTTTTTCATTTCTACCGGTGCAGCCGCACAAAAGCAAACCGTGCTCGAAACGCTTACCCCCGACTATCTGCAGCTTCAGTTTGCCGGGAAGATAGGTCTGATCTCCGGTGGGTTCGGCTATCATCTTTTTAATGAGAAAGTGCAACTGAGCCTGCTCAATGGGTACACCCCTGCCTCCATCGCCGGAAGTCCGATAAATACACTTGCGCTCAGGGCCAGCTATTCCATCTGCAAAGTAGATCTGAACAAAGTACATATCGTACCCTATGCTGGGGTAGGCGGCAACTTCGAGACTACTGGCAAAGCTTTCTACGCCAAGCTACCGGACCGCTATGCAGATGGCTACTACTTCATGAGTGCCGCACATGCCACAGTGTTTGCAGGCGCCAGGTTGCAAATCCCGGTCGGGAAGAAGGAAGGACAAAGGCTTGAACTTTACGGCGAGACCGGCACCCTGGACACTTATCTATACTATTACTGCAAGAATAGTCACATCCGACTCACGGAGATATTTAGTGGTGCACTGGGTGTTTCCTGGCACTTCGGAAACAGGTAAGGCAAAAGAATTATAGAAATCGTCCCCCCTTTGCTATTTTTGCCTGCCCAAAACAGGCAGCTACAATGAAGAATACCCCCTTTACCCAATTACATATTGCATTGGGAGCCAAAATGGCTGAATTCGCAGGCTACAACATGCCCATTTCTTACAGCAGCATCAATGAAGAGCATCATACCGTCCGCCAGAATGCAGGTGTGTTCGATGTAAGCCATATGGGTGAGTTCGTAGTAAGGGGTCCTAAAGCACTTGATCTGATCCAGCGCGTTACCAGTAATGATGCCAGCAAGCTCACTGCGGGCAAAGCTCAGTACTCCTGCCTGCCAAATGATAATGGCGGTATTGTAGACGATCTGATCGTCTACTGTATAAAGGAAAATGAGGAGTACCTCCTTGTGGTGAATGCATCCAATATCGAAAAGGACTGGAATTGGATCAGCGAACACAATACTGAAGGTGCAGAAGTTGAAAACATTTCTGACAAAACCGGACTTCTTGCTGTGCAGGGACCAAAAGCGGTGCAATACATGCAGGAGCTTACCGATATGGATATTTCGAATCTCAAGTACTACACCTTTGTGCAAGGTAGCTTTGCAGGTGTTGAGAATGTGATCATCAGCGCTACCGGATATACAGGATCGGGAGGTGTAGAGATATACTTTGAAGATAAAAATGACAATGCAGAAAAGATCTGGAATGAGATCTTCAGAGTAGGTGCACCCAAAGGTCTGAAACCTATCGGCCTTGCAGCAAGAGACACCCTCCGTCTTGAGATGGGGTACTGCCTGTATGGTAATGATAATGATGATACCACGTCACCATTAGAAGCAGGACTGGGCTGGATTACCAAGTTCACTAAAGATTTCACAGCAAAGGCAATACTTGAGCAACAGAAATCCGAAGGTATAAAGCGCAAGCTTGTGGGCCTTGCAATGATTGACAAAGGCATTCCCCGTCACGGCTATAAGATCCAGAATGCTGAGGGTGAAGAAATCGGTTATATTACCTCGGGCACACAAGCGCCAAGTCTGGGCAAGGCCATCGGTATGGCCTATGTGCGCAAAGACTTCGCCCAGGAAGGCAGCGACGTTTTCGTTATGATCCGCGACAAAGCTGTAAAGGCACAGGTGGTGAAGATGCCGTTTGCGTAAGTTTTTATATTTTAACAGCCTATGAACAAGGCAGTTATTTTCCTGAGAGACCGCTGGCCTTTGCTGGTGGTCCTTTTGGTTTTTATCATATTGAAGTTACCCCACCTCGATTATCTATTCTATTGGGATGAGAGCTGGCCTTACGCATCTGCGGTAAATGAGATGTATCAGAAAGGAGTCAGTCTTTCACCCATTGCCCTTGGTGGCGAAATCAGCCGCGGGCACCCTCTGTTTTTCCACGCTGCTGCTGCAACCTGGATGAATATCTTCGGGGACTCCAATGTAGTAATGCATTCGTTTCCACTCTTTATCTCCGTTTGCACTCTAATTGGCGTGTATGAAGCAGGTCTTCGGTTTTTCAATAAGAACCTTGCGAGCCTGGCGGTGATCTTGCTGGCATTCCAGGTTGCTTTCTTTGTACAGGCGTCGTTTGTCCTACTTGAGGTATTGGTCGGCTGCCTTGCCTTCTTTTCTATCTATTTCTACGTCCGCGAGAAACATTTTCTTACCGGACTTTTCCTCTCGATGCTGTTTTACACCAAAGAAAGTGGACTAGTGGTCGCTGTTGTATTGGGGATCGATGCTTGGATTACATTCTTTAGAGCTAAACTTCCGCTTCGCGAGCGGGTGTTTAAGCTTGTTTCTATCGCAGTTCCTATTGTCCTGATCGGCATATTTTTCCTGGTACAGAAGTACTATAAGGGTTGGTACTTCCTGCCACTATACAACGACCTGATAGAAAAGAGCTGGGATAGCTATTTCGATAAGTTCAAAGGCTGTCTGCATTTTCTGTTTGACTGGGACGATAGATTTAGAATATACCAGTTTATTGGTGTGCTATCGATAATTACCGCTATCAGAACAAGAGCCATCCGGCACCTGGTGGTTCTGCTGCCAATAGCCGCGGTTTACATTATATTCAAGCAGCCAGACCTCTTGTCAAAGGAACTTCAGTTTGTCTTTGTACTTGTAAGTTTCATCGGAACTATCCTTTACCTGGCAAAAGAAATAAAGGAAATTGAATCCAGACGTTTTGTAGTACTCGCTGGTCTGTTCTGTGTTGCCTTTTGTCTGTTTACTGCGTTCAACCTTTTTATTCCCCGATACCTGATTGCTTCTCTCGTCCCCTCGCTGTTTGTTGCTGCGACACTTGTGTATGTACTAAGCAGACACTCGGCAAAATGGCTACTGTATTTAGGATTCCCTGTCGTAGTTGGTATATCCGCGTGGGCATTTCACAACAGTAAGGGTCATTTCGATATAGAAATGGGAGCCTTCGATGCTATGGAAG
>JAFAAT010000055.1 GCA_023426425.1 Bacteroidota bacterium
TAGTTGAGTGCCTCCTCTCTTGTCCAGCCATAATAATGAATGCCCACATCCAGAACAAGCCTGGCGGAACGGACCAGGTCCCACTCCCATTTTCCCAGCTCTGCGTAGGCGTCACGGTATACACCAAGGTCTTTCCCAAAGTATTCTACGTAGCATGCCCATCCTTCAAAGTTGCCCGGGTAGAAAAACAGGTCGCATAGTTGATCAGGCTCACGCAGGCTGCTTTGCAGATGGTGTCCGGGAATGGCTTCATGGAGATAGAGCCAGTCGACTGCACGGCTATTAAAGCTGTTGTTATAGAAGTTGAACTGGAAGACATCTTTCCCATAGGCGGTGTTCCGCTGATTGAGGTAGATTCCGGGCGGTGTGTTAGGCCCGGCATCAGGCCACTCCATTGGGTAAATCTTAGGCAGGTCCTTCACGGAGATGAACTGTGGCAAGTAGGTTCTTACGAGACTATCGGTGGTGGCAAAACGATCAATCAATGCCTGCTTGGTGTTGATGCCGAAAGTCTTTGATGCAAGGTGCTTGTAGAAGGAGGCAGAGTCAGTGAAGCCTAGCCTAATGCGGATAGCAAGAATTTCCTGTTGTACTCTTTGCACTTCAGACCGTCCGTAATCCATTACTGTTTCGGGTGAGAGTGATAGTGTGGTGTACCTGGTGATCAAATACCGGTACCAGTTTTTGACATTCGGAAGCTGGCTGATTCCTCCTTCAGGTATAGGCCTTCCTTCCTGAACCCAATGCTGCTCCAGGTTTACACGAAACTTATTGAAAGCAATTTCATAGAGGATGTGCAGCCGTTCGATCCGTTCTTCCGCAGACAAAGTGGAAGTGTCCACTGAAAGGATTGTTTGTTCCTGATGATTGAAGAAATTCAGTTGAAGACGGAGGGCAGTTGTGTCAGGGATGCTGGCCAGCGAACGTCTATAATCATATTCGATCTCAGGAACGTTCAGCGCAGTAAATCCTTTGATAAAGTTGATCTTTAAAGAGCGCCAGTCCTGCCGGTGCCCACTGCCAGAGAAGCACAGTATCCAGACGAGTACAAGTGCGAAGCGAAGCCTCATATCATTTGTTGCCTGAGCCAGTTAAGGAAAAGCTTTCCGATTTCTGCGTTGTAGTTGCCGGGATTGGTTCTTGCCTCCTGAAAGGAAGCAGCGCTGTTCATGCCATGGTCCGTGTGCTCCACTGTCGCAAATTGGGCATTACCGGGATGTGCCTGGTTTACTGCATTTGCTATGATCTCATGATCTTCTTTTGCAGAAATGTAGTCGCTGCTGCCCCAGGCAAGGAGCGATTTCCCATCGTATACTTTCCAGGCTGCAGGAATATTGATTGCATACAGCTCATCATTATATTTCCTGGAACGCAGATCAAACACTGAGAGATATTCTTTGCAGTCAGGCTTCTTAGCTGCAACCTGTGCAGTGGTTTGCTTCTCGGCGAAATAGTACACAGCGCATTCGCAGTAGTCCTTAATGAAGGCGTCAGTTTCTTCGGCTGGCCAGTTGTAGGCTTCGCCGATGGTTCTGCGAGTCTTTGCCAGGTATTCGATGAAGTTGGAGCCAATGGTACCGTATGCGATGATGCCGGTTATGTCAGTTTGCCCGGCCACCAGGGGAGCCATCAGTCCGCCCATGCTGTGGCCGATGATGTAGGTTGAGGAAGACTTCAGGTCATTGCGTTTTTGCAAAGCTTCGATAGCCTGGGCATAGCCCTTGACTTCTTCATGGAATCCAACTTCTGCACAAGCTTTCGACTGACCTGCTGCATCGCCCATTCCTGGTTTTTCCAGGCGCACCGTTGTGAAGCCTGCACGTGCCAGACCATTCAGCAACTGGGTTTCGCTTCTGGTGGTATCGTGGGGTGTGTCCAGTGAATAACAGCCTATGCCGCCGATGAAAAATACCAGCGGCTGATTCTTTGCCTGTTTCTTCCTGGTGACAATAAGCCGTTGCAAGCCAAGGTCCGTCTTGGCTTCTGTATAGATCATCTCCAGGTCAGGGTATCTTTCGGTAGGATAAGGTTTGAAGCTGGCTTTACCTTTCAGTTTTTTTCTTTCCCGCAGAAGTTCATAGCTGAATTGGGTATTGCTTTTCCTGCTGCCGACATAGGCGACCGCGTCATGTACATTGTTAATTGAAGCGTTGTCAATCTTCAGAAGTATATCTCCTTTTCTGAAACCTGCGGCTTCTGCAGTTGAGCCTGCAATCACTTCACTGATCAGCACACCGGTAGTGTCTTCCAGTTCCATGATACGTTTCAGGTCAGTAGTGATGTTTTCCATGCGCACCCCAAGAAAGCTGCGACGACTCAGTTCCTGTGCCTGCAAGCTGAGAGACAGACACAGCAAAAGCAATAGTAAAAGCTTGTTCATAGTCAATGATATTCCTGACTAAAGTTGACCATAAAAGAATGAATACAGCTCCCCCTAATGAGGGTATATGAGAATGCTGTGGTAGGAGATGTAATAAGAAGGGCACCTGTTTTCACAGATGCCCTATATAGCGTACTACCAAACTCCCTACCGGCCAGCAGTTGAATAAACCATTATACCACCGTTTTCAGATCACCACCATCAATAGCTGCGTAGCCGGTAGGGAGTGTGTCAGTATTTGAAAGATCTTTTGATGCTATGTGGAAGTAAATACTATGCCAGACATAGGAGCATCTCTGAGCCTAAGCACCTTTCTACAGCAAATCAATGGCTTTCAAAAGCGCTACTGGTGCAGGTTTGCCACAAATTGTCCTTGTGCTGTTCAGAACCTGCCACAAAATGTAGCGAAGGCAGGGGTAGCAATACCATTGTCAATCCTTAATTTCAACCTGCAATAGTTCCTTATGGCATTAAGCAGAATCTGGTCAGCCTTTATTCTGGTAGCAATCCTGGTAGCATCATTCAGATCACTCACAGGTGACCCGGAGATATTCAGTCGGATGGTGACTGGTAAGGCCGACGATGCATATGACCCTGTCTATTACCAGATGGTAGGTGATCCGGGCAGTGCAGGTATTACTTCTGCTGAGGGCTTCCAGGAGTACTTAGGCGGGTATGGCTACATACCTGCTGACTCAGCGCATCCTGCCCAGGTGATTATCACTGATTCAGAAACAAATCCGGCAGTTTCTCCGATAAGAGCACAAGCTCCCGCGGCTGAGGTATTTACCTACAAGAGCATTCAGACCAGGCTGAAGAAGAAAGCCGATGGCATTATAGAGACTACCAAGAGCGCGGTGAATATCAGTATTGGTCTTGTAGGTATCATGGCGCTGTTCATGGGTTTTATGAGTATAGCTGAGCGTGCGGGTGGCATCAGGCTGATATCCCGAATTATCGGACCATTCTTTTCAAAGCTCTTTCCAGACCTGCCGAAGAACCACCCGGCGATGGGCCATATGATGATGAACTTCTCGGCCAACCTGCTGGGGCTCGACAATGCAGCTACTCCCTTCGGTATCAAAGCCATGGAA
>JAFAAT010000249.1 GCA_023426425.1 Bacteroidota bacterium
TAACTATTGGTGGCGCAAGTACAATTCCTCGGGTCAACCTGTCAAAGATCCGTCATTCAATAAGGTTTGCACTCACTTTCAAAGGAGATTTCAGTAGCGAAGAGTATAAAGACGCTATCAGAAGCCAGCGATAACCACGACCACAAAATCCCGTCCGAACGCACGAAAACCACCCTAATCTGCGTTATAATGTATCTTTCGTACCTGTTACATCATTAAAAATCAGCGGTTGCGGCGGGATTTACGAGGCGGGCTATTATTATCTTTCTTCCTGTGTCTATGTGTGAGTGCTTCAGCACAGACTCGGCAGGGTTCGCCTTTCTCTAACCTCCGCTACAAAACTATTGCCATTGCCGACTCAATCATAATAGATTCACTTTCTGTAGCGCCCGGCACTCTCATGCTGGATCAGGTAGCCGACAGCTTATACGATTTCTACCCTTCGCAGTCTTTGCTCGTCTGGAAAAAGAAGCCTGAGCAGGATTCCATCCATATCCGCTACAGAGTGCTGCCATTTTCCTTTGGGAAAATATACAGCCACAAGTCAATCCAAGTGGTGGATTCTACTTTTTTTTCGCGCATTTACAGGCCTGTAGACGAGGGAGCCAGCGGCTTCCTGGATGTAAACCAGCTGGACTATAGCGGAAGCTATGGTAGAAGCATCTCTATGGGTAACAACCAGGATGTTGTACTCAACTCACAGTTCAACCTTCAGGCAAACGGATATATCCTCGACAGCGTAAAAATCGAGGCTGCCATTACAGACAATACAATCCCTTTTCAGCCCGAAGGCAATACCCAAAGGCTTCAGGAGTTCGACCAGATATTCATCCGCCTGTCTAAGAACAAACACCTACTCCAACTGGGAGACTATAACCTCGAAAGCCCCCCCGTTTACTTTCTGAAATACTTCAAACGCGTGCAGGGTATTTACTACCAAACAGAGTTTGATATCAACCAAAGTACTACCAGCAAAGTTGGCCTGAGCGGATCGATTGCAAAAGGACAGTTTGCCAGAAATATCTTCCAGGGTCAGGAAGGCAACCAGGGCCCCTACAAGCTCACCGGCAATAATGGAGAGCAGTTCTTTATCGTGCTTGCTGCAACAGAACGTGTCTATGTAGATAATGTACTTATGGAGCGTGGAGAGAATGCAGACTACGTGATTAACTACAACACAGGCGAAGTCCGTTTCATGCCAAGGCGAATGATCACCAAGGATTCACGTATCCAGGTTGAATTCGAATACCAGGACCGTAACTACCTCAACTCCCTAATCTACGGATACAACGAACTGCAAATAGGGGAGAAGTGGAAAGTTCGTTTTGATGCCTACTCCAATCAGGACGCTAAAAACCAGCCTTTTCTTCAAAACATGACTGGTGAACAGAAACGTTTTCTCGGCGAAATTGGTGATTCAATACACCAGGCCTATTACCCAAACATCGCACTGGATACTTTTGCTGCAAACAAGATCCTGTATAAGATGATTGATTCTCTTGTCGATGGTGTATCGTATGATTCTGTTTTCGTGTATTCCTCCCATCCCGACAGCGCCCGTTTCTCTCTCGCCTTTTCATTTGTCGGTGAACGACAGGGAAACTACATCATCTCGTCCCGCAACGCCAATGGACGCGTCTACGACTGGGTTGCTCCGGTAAATGGTGTTCCCCAAGGTAACTATGCTCCGGTGCAACTACTCGTCACCCCTAAGAAACAGCAGCTGTTTGTCCTGAATACCAACTACCAGATCGACTCTACTAAAAACCTGAACGTCGAACTCGCTACGAGCAATACAGATCCCAACCTCTTTTCAGAAAAAGATAATCAGTCGCATTGGGGCCTAGCTACCAGGCTACATTATACTGAGCTCCGCCGCCTCGGTACTATAGACTCCACCAGAAAACGACAGTGGGAGTGGCGGAACAATGTCTCCTATGAATATGTCCAGAATCGCTTCAAAGCCATCGCTCCATATCGGAATGTAGAGTTTGGCCGCGACTGGAACGTCGCACCCCTGGGACCCAAACCCGATGAGCACCTCATTTACGCAAACACAAGAATAGCAAACGAAAGAGCAGGCACGCTGGGCTATAATCTCTCCTACTATCAAAGAGGGGCAGACTATACAGGATTCAGAAACATCCTAAGCTATGACTACCTATACGGACGCACTCGGGCCGGGTTGGTAGGCAATATCCTTCACGCTGTGGATACCTTTCAGACTTCCCGATTCCTCAGGCCTGTCGCTTATGCTGAGTATAACTTCCCCAAGCTCATGAACCTCTATGCCGGCGGGCGCTACGAACTCGAACATAATGAAACAAGAAGCAAAGCTGACAATGCGCTCCTGCCCACTGCATTCTCTTTCGATGTAATGACCGCATACCTGCGGACCTCCGACCTTCAGCCCACACGATGGTCCCTCGCCTATTTCACAAGAAGAGACAGAGCCCCGAAAGAAAACAACTTTGTGAATCAAAACCATAGCCACAATGTAGATCTGAAACTCGGCCTCTATCAATGGAAAAATCACCAGGTGAATTTTACCGGGACTTACAGACAACTGGTGGTAGATGACACCACCATCTCAAATCTCAAACCGGAAGAGACCTTGCTCGGACGCCTCGAATACACCGGCAATCTGGTGAACAATGTAGTTTCCCTAAACACGCTTTACGAATTTGGCTCCGGTCAGGAGCAAAAACGATCCTACACCTTTGTCGAAGTACCCGCAGGTCAGGGCATGTACACCTGGAACGACTACAACGGAGACAATGTCCAGCAGGCAAATGAATTTGAAGTAGCTATCTATCAGGATCAGAAACGCTTCGTAAAGGTGTTTACGCCAACCAATGAATATGTAAAGGTCAACTACGTAAACTACAATGTCAGCCTCGGCCTCGAGCCCTCCTATTTCTTCGGACAAAAGGAAAAGCGCAGATGGCAAAAGCTGGTATCCAGGCTTTCTTCACAGACCCAGTTGCAAATCAGCAACAGGTTGCTTTCCGAAGAAGGACTTAGAGCCTATAACCCGTTTATCGATGTTCTGCGCGATGAGACCATCATCCTTACCAACAGTTCCCTCAGCAACAGCATCTATTTCAATCGCAGCAATGCTCGCTGGGGTCTCGATTACAACCAGATTTTCAACACAGGCAAGCAACTGCTGGTCTATGGTGTGGAAGGCAGTAATCAGCAACAACACCTTTACAAACTTCGGTGGAGCATAGTAAAACCGCTTACCGTCCACCTCACCGGTCGACATGGTGAGCGCGCTTACCAGTCCGCACTTGAAGACAACAGAAGCTATGCCGTAAAGTCCTGGTCCGCCGAGCCTTCCCTAACCTGGCTACACCGCGCCGTATTCCGGGTCACAACCAGCCTGCGTCACGAGGTGAGGAATAATAGTCCCGTCTTCGGCGGAGAAGAGGCAACCATTCAGAGCCTCAACCTTGAGCTTCGCTATAGCAGACCCGCTACCGGCGTTATCCAGGCGCGTGGAACTTACGCCAACATCAACTTTAACGGAATAATTACCGACCCAGTGGCCTTCGTCATGCTCGATGCCCTACAGAATGGGAGCAATTATACCTGGTATTTCAACTGGGAGCGCAGAATCGGAAAAGGAATAGAAATCTCACTCGAATATGAAGGCCGGAAGCCCGGAAGCGCAGACATCATACATACCGGCAGGATGTCAGTCAGAGCCATCCTTTAACGGCGCACTCAAATCCATTATCTTAGCATGTAAATCAGGCCTCTGCAAGGGGCATAGTTTTGTTATTTTCGCTCATTCCTGTATGGTTCAGGATTTTGAAACCAGGTCCTCTTCATGATTGAAGTAAAGAATATCCACAAAAGTTTTGGAGATAAGGTAGTACTCGACGGCGTTTCCGCAGTAATGGAGCCAGGAAGAACTCACCTGATCATTGGCAGCAGTGGTAGTGGTAAGACAGTATTCATGAAGTGCATGGTCGGCCTCATGAAACCCGACGCCGGCAGCATCTATTACGAAGGAAAGGACATCCTGAGCATCGAACCCGAAGACCTGAAAGAAATCCGCAAACAAATCGGCATGCTATTCCAGGGCTCCGCCTTGTTCGACAGTATGACGGTCGAAAATAATGTCCGTTTCCCACTGGACATGTTTACAAAAGACACCCGCAAAGAAAAATACCGCAGAGTTCAGGAAGTGCTGTCCCGTGTCAACCTCGAAGGGGCCAACAAAAAGTACCCCGCCGAGATAAGCGGAGGTATGAAGAAACGTGTCGCCCTCGCCAGGGCCCTGGTCCTCAATCCCCGGTACCTCTTTTGCGACGAACCCAACTCCGGCCTCGACCCCCAGACCGCAATGGTAATTGATAAATTAATAAAAGAACTGACTGAAGAATATAATATTACAACAATCATTAATACCCATGACATGAATACCGTCATGGAAAGTGGCGACCACATCATCTACATGCACAAAGGCAGAAAAAAATGGGAAGGCTCCAGCAAGGATATCATCTTTAGCGATGATAAAGACCTAAACGAGTTCATTTTCGCGTCAGAGTTCTTGATGAAAGCCAAAGACGTCAGCAGGA
The DNA here is from genome assembly GCA_023426425.1 of Bacteroidota bacterium. Lineage (GTDB taxonomy): Bacteria > Bacteroidota > Bacteroidia > Chitinophagales > Chitinophagaceae > JAFIGV01. The sequence continues at coordinate 4,590 of JAFAAT010000249.1, forward strand.
AAGAGGCCGAGCAGGAAAGAGCCATGGGTGGCCAGAAATAACATCCACCTTTTTAGACCACGTAATAGTAGCGCAAAAGCATCACTAAAGTATCCCCAAAGCATCCCCAAAGCCCTCACATCACCCATTCCTTCCACTCAGGTACCAGAGTCTGTCACCCCAAAAGGGTGAAAAAAATGTCACCAAAAAGTTTGTTTTAACGATTCAAGTATTTAACTTAGTATTCACAAAACGGAAAAAGCCGGTAGAAACCGGCCTTCTTAATCTAGAATTGATTACCCATTACATCTTCAGTATCTTTTGAAATGTGTCGTTATCATAACGGCACATTTTCGCTTTTAGTATTTTCCTACAGATATTTTCTCTTGTTTTCTGTGTTTTTACCCGTTGTTCAGATTATTAGACGAACAGCATTCAAGAAACGTTGGTAATGCAAGGAAAAAATCTTTGTTTCTGATCTTTTTACGTTCGGGGTCAAAACTAACAACTAATTTGCTATTGCCCCCATTTAATTTAATTTTGCGGCCACATTTTACAATTAATTAAGAATCTCATGGCAGTATTAGTAAACAAAAATTCCAGGGTGATCGTGCAGGGCTTTACCGGTACGGAAGGAACCTTCCACGCTGGTCAGATGATAGAGTACGGCACGAACGTCGTTGGTGGCGTCACTCCCGGAAAAGGCGGCACACAACATCTTGATCGCCCGGTGTTTAATACAGTAAAAGATGCCGTAGACCAAACGGGTGCCGATGTATCCATCATATTCGTTCCACCGGCTTTTGCCGCAGATGCAATCATGGAAGCCGCAGATGCAGGTATTAAGGTTATCATCTGTATCACCGAGGGAATCCCCGTGCAGGACATGGTCAAAGCCAGAGAGTATATCAGAAGCAAAGACTGTCGCATGATCGGACCTAACTGTCCCGGTGTAATCACTGCCGATGAAGCAAAAGTGGGTATCATGCCCGGCTTCGTATTTAAGAAAGGCACTATCGGCATCGTCTCCAAATCCGGTACACTCACCTACGAAGCTGCCGACCAGGTAGTCAAAGCAGGTCTGGGCATCACTACAGCCATCGGTATCGGCGGCGACCCAATCATCGGCACCACTACAAAAGAAGCCGTAGAACTTCTGATGAACGATCCCGAAACTGAAGGCATCATAATGATCGGCGAGATCGGCGGTAACATGGAAGCCGAGGCCGCAGAATGGCTGAGAGACAACATGCGTAAGCCGGTCGTAGGCTTCATCGCTGGCCAAACCGCCCCTCCCGGCCGTAGAATGGGCCACGCAGGCGCCATCATCGGTGGCGCAGATGATACTGCAGAAGCGAAAATGAAGATCATGACAGAGTGCGGCATTCACGTAGTAGCTAGCCCTGCCGATATCGGCAAAACTATGGCAAGTGTACTGAAGAAAGAAGCAGTCGCCTAATCCTGTCTTCCCTGATAATATTCACAAAGGCTGCCTCATAGGGTAGCCTTTGTTATTCAGGACAAGACCTAACTTTACCGTCCCGGAAACATCTATAGAATGCTGGATCACTCGCCTGTCATTCATCATCCGAAAACAACTGAGGCCTCCGCGTTTTCATTTCACCAGCCACTGCCTGACTGCCGGCATCTTTCAAGGCAGAAAGGTTCCTCACAATATTCAAATAGCTCTCGTCATCCCGGTTTTGACTCAGCTTAAAAGTCGCCCTTATATCCGTGGCCACCATCTCAAACCCTTCAATCGCTTTGATCATCCTGCGAACATACTCCTGGTTCATATCCTCCACAAGTTCAGGCTGGGCCTCGCCCGCCTCAAATTGCCTGGTCGTCTCAACCAGTAGTTTGTAGGTTTCTTCATCATTCATCCATCTAATCTCTCCCTTCAGTTGAACCGTCATATAGTTCCACGTACTCCCCACACTCCGTTGTGTGTACCAGCTTGAGCTGACATAGCAATGAGGCCCTGTACTGATACAGAGCGCCTGCGGACTTGCAACTAGCGTCTTATGATGATCAGTGTTCCGCATGATATGCCCTTTTAATATTATCGTTTTCTCCTTCCGTTCTACCAACACAGGAATCTGAGTCGCTGAAATGTCTGTTCCGGAAGCCCCCACCAATGTGATAAAAGGATATTTTCTGATAAAATCTGCAATCTCATCAAGATTTTCTTCTCTGAATTCGGGCATGCTGTACATGCAGTAAAAATATACATTTCGGCATCATAACTGTTTAAGCCAGAGCAGTTAAGTTTGCACCATGGTTTACAACGTGATCGGACTCATGTCCGGTAGTTCCCTCGATGGCCTCGACATTGCCTATGTTTCACTTGAGGAGATAAGAGGTGAGTGGAAGTTCGCGATTATTCGGGCTGAATGTGTACCCTACACAGAAGATATGGTGGCCGAACTGTCTAAAGCAGACCATCTGGATGTGAGTCAGTTCCTGAGGCTGCACACCCGGTATGGTCGATTCATAGGCGAACAGGTCAGGGATTTTATGAATGAGCACGACCTGGCCCACAAGGTTCATTTTATTGCTTCCCATGGCCACACCGTCTTTCATGATCCTGCACAGCATACCTCAGTTCAAATCGGAGATGGTGCTACCATAGCTGCCGTCGCCGGCGTGCCCGTAATCAGCGACCTCAGGTCAATGGATGTCGCACTTGGCGGCCAGGGCGCACCAATCGTACCCATAGGGGATAAGCTGCTCTTCGGCGAGTATGACTACTGGCTCAACATCGGCGGCATTGCCAATATGACTGTCAGGAAAGGAGAAAAGATGCTGGCCTTTGATATTTGTCCCGCCAATCAGGTACTCAACATACTTGCTGCACAAGAGGGTCAACCTTTCGACAAAGATGGTATGCTTGCCCGTAGGGGACGTCTTCTTATAGATGTGCTTTCTCAGCTCAATGGTCAGGAGTTCTACAGCAGGCAGGCGCCGAAGTCCCTGAGTAATGAGGCAGCCATATCCCTGGCCTTCCCATACCTGCTGGAAAGCAAGCAGGAGAACCTTGATAGGCTAAGAACCGCAGTCCAGCATATAGCAGAACAAGTGGCAACCACAGTTCGGGCATTTCCTCAGGAAAAACAGGATGCTAAGATGCTGGTCACCGGCGGAGGAGCATTCAACACCTTCCTTGTTGAACAGATTAGAGACCTGCTGAAACCTCTAAACGTGCAGGTGGTGGTGCCCGACCACACAGTAGTGAAGTATAAAGAAGCATTGGTCATGGCACTTATCGGTGCCCTCCGCTGGCGGGAAGAGAAGAACGTACTTTCTACAGTAACCGGCGCCTCCCGCGATTCTATTGGCGGTGCACTCTGGATGGTAGATTGATCTACCCCGCAAGGAGCAAAAAAGGAGAGCACAGTTTTTCTCTACTGTGCTCTCTTTGCAATGCCTTCAGCCCGCCTGATGTTTCAACGTTCCTTTTCCTTGTCTTTTCTGAAGTCGAACAGGAAGCCAACTCTTATCCCACCACCGAGGCTGAGTCCAAAATCTCCTGAGCCAAAACGGGTGTACCCGAAGCTATTGAAAGGCACATTGTCATAAAACTCCTGGTAAAATCCAGCATCATTTAAAATGGCTTTTTGGTTGGCGCGCACATTGTCGAAGCTGTATCCAATCGCACCATAAATATCTATCGAAACTGTGTTGTCCAGTATCCATTGCTTACCTATTGTCAGGTTCGGATTAACCGCAAATACAGTCTTACGTTCAAGTATATTATTATATCCTGCAAAGTTCCTCCCGTAAACATTAAAGGAAATTGCTGGTTTCAAATACGATCCCTGCATAATGTGCCGCAGCCTTATCTGCCCATTTACATAGTCCGGCAGCTTAAGGATTTTAAGTCCAATCCCGATACCTCCACCAATAGCATCAAGGTGATGTTCATCAGGTCCCCCTAATCCATAGTCATCATACATCTCCTGATTCTTACCCGGACCAATCAAATTCAATTCGTATTCTATACTTCTCCCTGGCTTCATCGACCTTTCAAGGAAGAACTGTGTGTGCCCCAGTAGCGGCGAAAGCAGACTCATTTTCAGGTTCCAGTGATGCTGGTCGGAATACATCGTATAGTCTTTTAGGGGGTTATTGATCATCATCACTTCGCCATTACTATACACGATCTTAATTACATCCTGCTTGTCAATGGAAACAATGGGAAGTGGCCTGTCTTTAGGCTTGTACTTGATCTCATTGGTGGTGATTTCCGTCACTTCACCCACGATAGGTGTGGACTGTAGTTTCGTATAGATCTTGTCCTGGGCGAATGCCATTACTGCAATGAGCAGGTAGATTGCGAGCAAAAAGAACGTCTTTTTCATAAGGTAGTAGTTGATCTGTTTACTCTAAGACGCAAAAACTGCTGCCAACCCCCAGGCTGGCAGCAGATATTTTTTCACTCAATATGATTCGCTACTCTAGTTGTCGTTGATCGCTTTGATACCCGGCAGTTCTTTTCCTTCAAAGAACTCGAGCATAGCTCCACCACCTGTAGACACATAGCTAACCTTATCAGTGTAGCCGAATTTGTTGACCGCAGCTACACTGTCTCCGCCACCCACCAGTGAGAACGCTCCATTTGCAGTAGCCTCAGCTACCGCATCTGCAATCGCCTTGGTGCCATGCTGGAACTTTTCCATCTCGAAAACGCCCATAGGTCCGTTCCACAGAATAGTTTTGGAGTCCTTAATCACCTTACTAAAGCTATCACACGCCAGGGTGCCGATATCCAGGCCCATCCATCCTTCTGGTATTTCTGAGTTATTTGCCGACGACGTGTTTGCTTCCGCATCAAACTTGTCCGCTATGATACTGTCCGTAGGCAGGTGTATGCATACACCTTTAGCTTCTGCCTTCTTCAGCAATTCTTTCGCAGTTTCCAGTCTGTCTTCCTCACAAAGGGAATTACCAATATGGCAACCTTGAGCTTTGAAGAAAGTATAGGCCATGCCTCCTCCAATGATGATATCAGTAGCCCTGTCAAGCAGGTTTTCAATTATCAGTATTTTATCTGACACCTTTGCACCACCTATAATCGCCGTAAAAGGCTTCTCTGAGGCATTCATAACCTGCTCAGCAGCCTTAACCTCGCCTTCCATCAGCAAACCAAACATCTTCTTATCGCCTGGGAAGAACTCTGCTATGACTGCCGTGGAAGCATGTGCGCGGTGGGCCGTGCCGAATGCATCATTTACATAAACATCCCCGAGCGTAGAAAGTTTTTCTGCAAAATCACGGTCTCCTTTTTCTTCCTGCTTGTGGTAGCGAAGATTCTCCAAAAGGAGCACCTGCCCTGGCTGGAGCGAAGCCGCCTTCTGCTTTGCCTCATCCCCAACACAATCGTCTGCAAAAGCTACATCCCTGCCCAGTTTTTCAGCTAGATGCGCTGCCACAGGACTGAGTGTGAAGTCAGCCAAAGTCAGATGGGGCTTTTTTTCAATGTCTTTCAGAGGGCGGCCCCAGTGGCTCATAAGAATAACGCTTCCACCATCATCCAGTACTTTCTGAATGGTTGGTAAAGCTGCCCTTATGCGGGTGTCGTCTGTAATTTTCCCTTCCTTGATGGGCACATTGAAGTCTACGCGGATCAATGCTTTCTGACCGGAGAAGTTATGGTTGCTGAATTTGCTCATAGTCAAACTTTGTTTTAAAAGAAAAAACGCCACCCGAAGGTAGCGTTTCAGAATATAATGTAAGATTACTTAGAGATCAGTCCTGCGAAGTACTTCACTGTGCGAACAAGCTGAGAAACATAGCTCATTTCATTGTCGTACCAGCTCACAGTTTTTACCATCTGAGTGTCGCCTACAGTAAGCACCTTTGTCTGTGTAGAGTCAAACAGTGAACCGTAGCTGATGCCGATGATGTCAGAAGAAACAATTTCATCTTCGTTATAACCAAAGCTCTCGTTAGCAGCGGCTTTCATCGCAGCGTTTACTTCATCCACAGAAGTCTTCTTTCCAAGCACAGTCACGAGTTCAGTAAGAGAGCCAGTGATAGTAGGCACACGTTGAGCCACACCATCCAGCTTACCTTTTAGTTCTGGAAGCACCAGCCCGATTGCCTTTGCGGCACCAGTAGAGTTAGGAACGATGTTGGAAGCTGCTGCGCGGGCACGGCGAAGATCACCTTTAGCGTGAGGAGCATCCAGTGTGATCTGGTCATTGGTCTATGCGTGGATGGTAGTCATAAGGCCTGATACGATACCAAAGCTATCGTTAAGAACCTTAGCCATTGGCGCCAGGCAGTTTGTAGTACACGAAGCACAGCTGATAATTGTTTCGCTACCATCCAGGATATCATGGTTCACGTTGAAGACCACTGTCTTCAGATCGCCGGTTGCCGGTGCAGAGATTACTACTCTTTTTGCGCCTGCAGTAATGTGTGCCTTTGCTTTTTCAGCGTCAGTGAAGAAGCCAGTACATTCCAGTACTACATCTACACCGTGAGTGCCCCAGGGAATTTCAGCGGGATTCTTCTGAGCATATATCTTTATTTCGTCACCATTTACAGTGATGCTGTTTTCACCAGACTTAACATCAGCATCGAAACGGCCTTGAGCAGTATCGTATTTAAGGAGGTGTGCTAATACCGCCGGACTGGTAAGGTCGTTGATGGCAACGACATCAATGCCTTCCATGTTGTAAATCTGGCGATACGCCAGACGACCGATACGTCCAAAACCATTAATGGCTACTTTTACTGTACTCATTTCTTTGAGGTTGTTTTTATGAACTTTTAAAAAGTGCGGCAAAGTTAACGGGTGTGATATTAAAAACCAAAGTCATCAAAAATCCTCCTATTTTGCTGGGAAACAGTCAATTCGGTACAAGATCCATTTGTCCGAATACGCACTTTTGTACCATTCTCCCGGCAGCCTCCCAAAACGGTTCTCATACTGTTTATCTTTGATCTTCAATATCCATCCTGAACCTTGAGCTACCACTTCTCCGATAAGCTTCCCATGTTCCAGAACCGCATGCTGAAAATGTGGAAGCATTACAGCAAACTGGCCCGCCGTCAGCAAGTGGCCTGTTTCAGGTTTTATGACCATGACCTGCCTGAATTTCCTTTCGCTATAGAATGGTATGACGGAACCGTTCACGCTGCTGAGTACAAGCGCAGACATGGCATGGAGGATGAAGAACATGATGCCTGGCTTAATGCCTGCAAAACTGTAATAGCCTCAGTACTGGAAATAGGCGAGGTGCACATCTTCATGAAGCAGCGCCAACGCAAAGCCAGTCGCCAGGGTCAGTATGAAAAGTTTAGTCAAGAAAAAGTAGAACGTATCGTCCCCGAAGGAGGACTGAGCTTTATCATCAACCTAACTGATTACCTGGACACAGGCCTCTTTCTCGACCATCGCATCACAAGAGGAATGGTAAGGGATGAAGCTAAAGACAAACGGGTACTGAATCTTTTTTGCTACACAGGTTCCTTTAGTGTTTATGCAGCCCAGGGTGGCGCCTCCAGTGTTACCTCAGTGGACCTTTCAAAGACCTATATCAACTGGGCAAAGCGGAATATGCAGTTCAACAAACTCTACAACCCGGACAAGCACGAGTTTGTACACGCTGACGTCATGGAAATCATTCAGGAACTCCCGGCAGATACATTCGACCTCATTGTCTGTGACCCTCCCACTTTTTCTAACAGCAAGCGGATGGAAGATACTTTTGATGTACAGCGCGACCACGTACCACTACTTAAGAAGTTGCTTAAAGCTTGCACAGACACGGGACGGATCTATTTCAGCAATAACTACAGAGGCTTCCAGATCGATAGGGATGCACTTCCCGCAACTGTCGTAAAGGATATCACCGGCGCTACCACACCCTTCGATTTTCAGGGACGACTACACCGGGCCTGTTTCCTTCTGGAGAAGTGAGGGGCACCGAACGGGGGATTTTTATCCCGTACCTATTTCACAACTTGTCCTCAAAAACGGACAAACTATGCTGCGACTTTTCCTGCTTGCAATCTTAGTCACTTCCTGCCCTGCTGCCTTATTAGGACAGCCTGCACGCAAGGCCTGGATGGGCGTGAATGGCACATTTTCTGAAAGAGGCTTCGCGATTGACACTGTAGTAAGCGGCGCCACTTTCCAACAACTCGGCGTCCGAAAGCTTGACACCCTCGTAAGATTCAACAATATTGCTGTTACCACTGCAAGTGATTTCAACAACGTTGCTGGAACACTTAGAACCGGAGATGTAGTTTCTCTCGAATTTCGAAGGGGAAACAAGATAATGAAGCAAAAAGGCGAGGCTGCTATGCTCCCTTATGTCACTTCAGAGCTTGCAGATGTCATCTATGACTGGGTGCCCTTCAAGGAGTGTAGTCTTCGCACGATAGTACGGAGGCCGAAAGGAGTAGGTAAAATACCAGCCGTGCTTCTGGTGCCTGGATACAACTGCGGAAGCATCGAAGGGTACACGCAGGGAAGCTACGCACCACTGATAGAAAGCTGGCTGGAGAATGGTTTTGTAGTAGTCACTGTAGAAAAGACAGGGGTGGGTGATAGTTATAACTGCCTCCCATGTTCAGAGGCTGATCTTATCACAGATATCGCCACATTCGATGCAGGCTACCGCTACATGGAGCAGCTAAGTTTCGTTGATACCTCTAACCTGTTTATCTGGGGTCACAGCATGGGTGGTATCATCGCTCCTGAGTTGGCAAGAAAGCACAACCCTCGTGGAGTGATCGCCTTCGCAACTGTATTTCGTCCGTGGAGTGAATTCCTCCTCGAAATGCATCGTGTACAGTTTCCATTGGATGGCATGAGCTATGAGGAGACCGAGAACCGTGTCCGGGGTTTGCAGAAGATATACTACGAGTTCTTCAGACTAAAAAAATCACCGGCAGAACTTTACCAGGTGCCTGAATACAAAGACCTCGTAGCTTCCGAACTGGAGTTCAAAGACGCCTCCAATCCTAACATGTGGGGGCGTCACTGGCGCTTCTGGCAGCAAATCGATTCACTCAATATGGCAGAAAGCTGGACTGCAGTAAGAGCACCTGTCCTCTCAATCTTCGGCGGCGCTGATTTCGTAGCATGCTCAGAGCTGGAGCATGAGCTTATCGCCAGAACCGTGGAAGCTGCTCATCCCGGTAACGTCACCCACATCACCATCCCCGATATAGACCACCTTATTATTCGCAATCCCGACTGGAAGTCAGCACATAAACATTTCATGGACCGCGCCTACAAGGATAAGAACTTCCACCACGGCTTTGCTGATACGGTAAACAGTTGGATGAAGAGCCAAATCAAATAGACATTAATAATTAAGGGCTGACCATCGGCCAGCCCTTAAGCATTTCTTTTAAGTACTCACTACTTCATTCCAGTGTCTGTATTCACCCTGCCCTGCATCTTACCCAGGTCGTTGATGATATTCACAGTCTCGTATAAATAAACATCCTTTTTCAAATTCTTGATCCACTCTGCATTCTTAGCAACTGTACTGCTATCCAGATTGATCTTAGGAAGGTCGTCTTTGACATTCACAACTTCAAACGGGATCGTCTTCTTTTCAAGTTCTTCTATCTTCTTTGAAGCGGCATTTGCTTCTTCCAGTTCCTTCTTGTATTTCACTTCATTGAGTGAGTACATGTTGTTTTCTTCTCTTGCCTTGATACGTGCTGCACTCTCCCTGATAATATTGAAAGTAGGATTATTCGCCACACGTTTCTTACTCATCTCTGCCAGCGTCGCCACATTCACTGCATTTGCAACAGGCTGATAATTGGCGGGCGCAATCTCATCCCACGGTAGTGCAGCTTTGTCTCTGCGTTCGCCCATTTCAATCTGCTGATAAGGATCAGGTAAAATGATGTCTGGCACCACGCCGCGCAGCTGAGTAGAACCACCATTGATTCGGTAAAACTTCTGAACTGTGATCTTCAACGCTCCAATAGGCGAGTCTCCTAATGCTTCATTACCATTCTGCACCAATGACAGTGGGTTACTTCGGTTAAGCACTTCGTCCAGTGACACTATCCTCTGAACCGTACCCTTCCCAAATGTTGGAGATCCGACTACCACTCCACGTTTGTAATCCTGCATCGCCGCAGCCATAATCTCAGAGGCAGAAGCACTGTTCTGATTCACCATTATCGCAAGCGGACCATCATACAGTACCCCCTTCCTATCATCTGCAAGAGTCTGTGGTTGTTGCCCGGTAGATTTTACCTGTACAATTGGCCCCTGGTTTATAAACAAACCTGCCATGTCTACAACGTCATTCAATGAACCACCACCATTATTACGCAAGTCGAGTATAATACCTGTAACTCCTGCATTCTTCAGTTTTTGCACCTCAATAGCAACATCAGCTGCTGAACGTCGTCCATTTACATGCTGGAAGTCTGCATAAAACTCAGGAAGATAGATATATCCGACAGGACCATTAGGGCTCTGAATTATTGCCGACTTTGCAAACACTTCCTCAAGCAACACCTCCCCACGGATTATCGGTATCACTTTCGTTGAGCCATCAACCTTCCTGACAGTAAGCCTTACCTCAGTTCCCTTCTTTCCACGAATCAGCTGAACAGCATCGTCAATATCGTAACCCTGTACATCCACAGGTTCTTCACGACCCTGACCCACTTTCAGAATTTCATCTCCAGCTTTCAGCTCTCCCTGTTTCCATGAAGGGGTACCCGGGATGATCGCTGCAATCTTGATCTTTCCCTCTTCATCCTTCAACTGCGCTCCTATCCCAAAGAATGTCCCACTCATCGCTACATCAAAACGCTCCTTATCACGTGGAGGCATGTAGTTCGTATGCGGATCCTGAACTCCTGTTATACTGTTCACATAAATAGTAAAACGGTCATTATCATCTATTTTCTTCAGCCTCTTGAAAAATGACGCGTGGTTCTTGGCAACACTTTCTCTCGCTTCCTTCTCCAGTTCTGCATCAGTTTTCTTCTCCTTTGGCTTCTCAGCGTCCTCCGAAGGATTATCTCTGGCTTTCTTCAGATCAACATATTTCTGCAGTACTCTGAATTTTAAATACTGATTCCATCTGTCCTTGAGCTGGCTTTCAGGCACATAAGAAAGCTTCTCGCCATTCAGTTGAATGACCTCGTCACCGGCAAAGGAGTAGGGTTTATCCAATAGCTCCTTGTAGTACTTCTCTGCATTCTCAATACGCTTACTAAAAATCGTATTCAGTTCATCAAAGAACGCTACAGAGCCCTCCTTTATCTGATCATCAATCTTATACTGATGTTTGCTTAATGCATCAATATCTTCTTTCGTAAAAAACTTTTTATCGTAGTCCAGGTTGTCCAATATTTTCCTGAAAACTCTGTTGGAAAAAGAATCATCTATGGCACGAGGGTAATAGTGCGACTGTCTGATTGCATCCATCACAGTTTCAAGAACAATCTGCTTCCTACTGTCCGCAACGGTTCCGTCGCCTCCACTGTATCTGAAAGAGAAGAAAGTGGCAAGCGCACCCAGGACCAAAAGCGGTATAAGAATCTTGTTCTTCATGAATCGCAACATAATCTTGTCATTAAATAATGTATAGTAACAAATGTATAGTATTTGCTGTTAATGAAACGCTAATCAAATCATGCCGTTAGAGTGATTATTTCAGGGGGATTTTACAAGGGGATCGTACGTAACTTGCACCCCGGTTATGAATACTATTTACTACCGCGATCTCGGTCTCATCGAATATGGAGACGCCTGGAATCTACAGGAAAACCTGATGCAGCAAGCTCTCGATGTCAAAGCTGCCCGCTATGGCAAATCTTCCCAGGAAATTCAATCTTCCGACAACAAAACCTACAACCACCTCCTGTTCTGCAACCACCCTCATGTCTACACTTTGGGGAAAAGCGGACACATGGAAAACCTCCTGGTTAATGACTCACGCCTCAAAGAACTCAACATCAGTTTCTACAAGACCAACCGCGGCGGTGACATCACTTACCACGGCCCCGGGCAAATAGTCGGATATCCCGTCCTCGATCTGGAACTGTTTTTTACTGACCTCGGCAGGTACATGCGTAGCCTCGAAGAGGTGATCATAAGAACACTCGCACATTTTGGCATTCAGGCAGGAAGGCTTGCCGGCGCCACAGGCGTATGGCTCGACTCCGACAACTCGGCCCGCGCCAGGAAAATCTGCGCTATGGGTGTGCGCTGTAGCAGATGGATCACCATTCACGGATTCGCACTAAACGTAAATACCGATTTAAAGTATTTTGGTTATATTGTACCATGTGGGATAGTTGATAAAGCAGTAACCTCCATGGAATACGAACTGGGGCACCCGGTGAGTGAAACTGAGGTGAAAGAGCTGCTCAAAAAAGAGTTCGCAACAGTCTTCGAAGCCGAAGTCGTGCCTTTCGAACGGTTTGTAGCTGTTCATGAAAACAAACATCAAATATAGTTGGGGAAGCAACTTCCTGCTGATCGACCTGGGCAACAGGATCGAACCCAGAGTCAAAATGCTGTTCCTCATCGAATTCATCTTCACCACCGGCATGGCATCCATCTTCGTTCTGGAAGCATCCCGGTTTCAAAACAACCTCACCTACCTTCTGTTCTATATTGGTGCAGGTCTGCTCTACCTGCTCGCAGGCTACAGACTCCTTTCTAGAATGTACTACCGGGAGCAACTCAAGATCTCCGACTCACACTTCACTATCATCCGTCGCACTCCCTTCAAACGAACAGAAAACAGCTACGACTGGAAAGGCATGGGTACACTCCACTACGTAGGTAAGGACCAAAAAACCGATCACCCTCTTAAAGGTAAATGCCTGGATTACTTCGGCTTCGATACTCAGGAACATCTTATCCAGGATCTTCACCACGAAGGCAACCTCTTCTTCTTACACCATGAAACCCCGGTTAGATTCGCCAAAGGCATTTACTCCTGGCATAGCGAAGAGATCATCAGAATGATTCGCCTTTATGCCGGTAGCTCGCTCCGGTTAGGAGCCGAATGGAAATACTTTCTCGAAGAAGAAAATTAGCAGCAATAAATAAATTTCCCTGCTCCGGCAGACTAATAAATGGTCACGTAGCCCGTCTCTATTATATCCTCTCCCT
>JAFAAT010000110.1 GCA_023426425.1 Bacteroidota bacterium
GGTGCTGCCCTCGTCAAGCCTTACCCCAAAACCTGTTGCATTCCTGTAAGTGATCAGCGTTCCATAGTCGGGCTTAAAATTATTGGCCGGATCTTCAGTAGTTATACGACACTGAATTGCAAATCCATTTTTAGCTATAGCCTTTTGGTCGCCTAAGCCAATCTCAGGGTCAGAAAGCTTATAACCTGAAGCAATGTAAAGCTGTGTCTTGATAAGGTCCACGCCGGTAATCATTTCTGTCACGGTGTGCTCTACCTGAATTCTGGGGTTTACTTCTATGAAGTAAATATTCTGTGCAGCATCTACAAGGAATTCAACAGTACCCAGGTTATTGTAATTCACCTCTTTGGCAATCCGGGTGGCGTACTCATAAAGCTTTTCACGTGTTTCCTCTTTGAGCGTGAGAGATGGCGCAATCTCCACTACCTTCTGGAAACGGCGCTGTACAGAGCAATCACGCTCATACAGGTGCACAATGTTTCCATGACGATCTGCTGCTACCTGGACTTCAATATGTTTAGGATTCTCAACAAACTTCTCCAGGAACACTGTATCATCTCCGAACGCGTTCTTGGCTTCACTCCTTGCTTCATGGAAAGCGTGTACCAGTTCTTCATCCTTACGGACAACACGCATACCTCGTCCACCTCCTCCTGCTGCAGCCTTTAGCATCAGGGGGTAGCCAATACGGGCCGCTTCCTGCAAAGCAATATCGACATGCGTAAGTGGTTCAATATTGCTTTCGATCAGGGGAATATTTGCTTTGCGGGCAATTTCCTTAGCGCTTACCTTATCTCCCAAAGCCGCCATCGACTCGGAGTCTGGCCCGACAAAGATGATATCGTTCTCAGCACAACGACGTACAAAGTTTGCATTCTCAGACAAGAAGCCATAGCCAGGATGTATAGCGTTGGCTCCACAGTCCTTTGCAATGCGGATGATAGCTTCGATGTCCAGGTAGGGCTTCAATGGGTCAGTGTCTTCCCCAACCTGGTAGGCCTCATCAGCTTTGTAGCGGTGCAGGGAATATCGGTCTTCGTAGGTGTAAATTGCGACGGTCGGAATGTGTAATTCGGTAGCCGCACGTGAAATACGCACAGCGATTTCACCTCTGTTGGCAATCAGTAGTTTCTTGATATTCATCTGGTAGAATAGAATTGACCTAGGGGTTAAAAATTTATGCCAAACGGTAGAATCCGCCATCGCTCAGCGGCGCAAAAGTAATAGGCCTTTATTAGAAATTATAATAAAGCCTAAAACAATCCTGCCAGCTCAAAGGGCGAAGCTCCCTGATTCAGCTTTGAATCTGCTCTTTGAAGCCTCCATGTAGAACTACCTTTCAGAATGTATTGGCTACATAACCAGCCAATACAATGACGCAGGTAGGTAGGACATTCATAGGACTTTCGTAGGACATTGGCAGGGCGCAGGCAGGTCGGAAATACCAATAGACCAGGGTCAGAATACTTTAGATTTTAGGCTGTCGTCGTGGCTGTCTTGAACTCTGAGGTAAAATGAAATTCAATTTCAGGGTTGTTCTGGCGTTCTGTGTTCAGAAACCACTCACTCTGAGCCAGGTACACCAGGTTGCCGTCCTTATCCTCCATGATGTTGCTCTGTTTAAATCGCACAAAGTCATCAATCTTTTTCTTATCCCCTGTAATCCAGCACGCCTTGTAGAAGCTGAGCGGCACAAAAGCACAGGAGGCACCATATTCCTGAAGCAGCCGGTACTGTATAACTTCAAACTGAAGTTCGCCCACGCAGCCAATGATCTTGCGGTTACCGCCATGTTGGGTAAAGAGCTGAGCAACACCCTCGTCCGTAAGCTGGCGAATACCTTTTTCGAGTTGCTTGGTTTTCATCGGGTCCTTGTTCACCAGCTCTTTGAAGATTTCTGGTGAAAATGTAGGGATGCCTGTAAACTGCATTACCTCACCTTCAGTCAGTGTATCACCTATCTTAAAGTTGCCGGTATCAAACAGACCCACCACATCCCCGGGATAGGCCTCCTCAATCACGTCCTTATCGCGGGCCATGAAAGAGTAGGGATTGCTGAAGCGAATATCTTTCTCCAGCCTGGTATGTTTGAAGTACTTATTACGTTCGAATTTTCCCGAACATACCCTCAGGAAGGCAATCCTGTCACGGTGCCGGGGATCAAGGTTTGCGTGTATTTTGAAGATGAAGCCGCTAAATTTGTCTTCGTCAGGTGACACATATCGTTTATCAGTTGCCCTGCCCAGTGGCAGTGGAGCAATACGGATAAAGGTATCAAGTAGTTCCTTGACACCGAAGTTGTTGACAGCACTACCGAAGAAAACCGGTGCTACCTGTCCCTTCAGATAGTCATCAGTATTAAGCTCGCCATAGACCCCTTCCAGCAGTTCTACATCTTCCCTGAGCTGGTTTGCGTCTCTTTCACCGACCTTCTGGTCCAGCAGATTGTCTGCCAGGTTGGGAATAGGTACTGTGTTCTCCTCCGTTGCTTTTTGGTTGGCTGTAAAAAGGTTCAGGCTTTTATCGAATAGGTTGTACACACCTTTGAAGTCCTTGCCCATGTTGATAGGCCAGGTTAAGGGGTGCAGCGAAATCTTCAGTTCTTTTTCGATCTCGTCCAAAAGATCAAAAGGATACTTGCCATCGCGGTCCATCTTGTTAACGAAGACAATCACAGGTGTATCCCTCATCCGGCAGACTTCCATGAGTTTTCGTGTCTGTTCTTCCACACCATTCACGCTATCAATCACCAGTATTACACTATCCACGGCAGTAAGTGTGCGATAGGTATCTTCAGCAAAGTCTTTGTGGCCCGGAGTATCCAGCAGGTTGATGAGTGTGTCTTTGTACTCAAAACTCATTACTGAAGTTGCGACAGAGATTCCCCTCTGGCGCTCTATTTCCATAAAGTCGCTGGTTGCATGCTTCTTGATCTTATTGCTTTTTACAGCACCGGCTACCTGAATAGCCCCACCAAAAAGAAGGAGCTTTTCAGTAAGAGTAGTTTTACCCGCATCGGGGTGGGAAATAATGGCAAACGTGCGCCGGCGGCTGATTTCTTTCTCGTATTTCATTGAACTGCTAAGTGGTAAAGCTGCCAGGCTACCAAGCCACGGGCTTTATCAAAGAGGTGCAAAATTCGGAAAAAGAAAGGAGGAAAAATCAGTATCTGACGTTAAGATCTAAAATAGATATGAACGGGAAGCATTTGCCTCTTTATCCAGGGCTAGTAAGCTTCCTGGCTGTCATAGCCTGGGTTGGGTACTGTATTTACTCTTACCGGCGCCTGTTGCTCGAATGTTGGCAGCTCCTGGAAATGCCGCTGTTCGATTGCTTCGATTGCTGCCCGGCGCTGGAGATGCTGCCCGACGAGCTCTTTAATGTTCTTACCAGCCAGGTTGAGAATGTCATTTTTCAACCTGATCCTGCGGGTAGTGCGGGCAAGAATAAAGAACAACAAAGCTATTAGGATCCCCATCCCGTGAACTGCTATGCTGAAATATTCGGCTTCGGTGAGTTGCCGAAAGTTGGCGACGCTCCTGAGATAACGGACATTGTTTAAGGGACCGAAGGGATAAACCATATTCATCATAATGGTAAAGGCTAATGCTGAGGTGGAAAGCAGATAGCAAAAAGTCTCCGCTACGATCAGTCCACCTTTGTCCATGAGACGCTGGGCTGCAGGCTTGCGCAGACAGGTAGCCAGTGGGTCAAACAGTTCAATCTGTTCAGTCAGAAGCCTCTTTTGTTCTTTGAAATCTTGAAGCAGGTCATCCTGAAGGCGGGTCAGGGCCATATAGCAGGTTTTGGGCAAATCTAATCATCAGGTTTCGAGACAACCTGAAAATTAATCCACATATCCCCTTCCAGGCATCCTTACCGGACTAATGAGCTTTCCAGCTCAAGTACTCTGGTTTCGTTCACTTTAAGGTTGTAGGCGGCAGTGTAAAGTCTGACCAGCGCCTGGATATAGCTGTTTTCAGCCTCCCGGGTCTCGAGTGTAGTGGCAATGCCTACCTGGAAGCGTGCTCTCTGAATATCCAGGTTTTCCTTTGCATAGGTGATGTTTTCCTGTTCCAGACGGTAGGCGGCAACAGCCATTTCGTAGTCAGTCCATGCGGTACGGTATTGGCGGCCGATTTCTGTATGCTGTCTTTCGTACAATAGTTCATCCCTGAATGCCTGTAGTGCTGCTACTCGTTCCTGCCTGCGAATATTTCCGCCCTGGAAAATGGGAGCAGTGATTCCGATACCGGCGGTCGGTCCAAAACTGCGGTTGAAGAGTGCGAAGCCTGCCTGACTGATGCTCCGGTTGTAGCCGTAGCCAAGGTTTGCAGTGACTGTAGGGTATTTGAATGTCCTTGCAATTCGTGCATTCAGGTTTGAGATGTCTGCAAAACGCCTGGCAATGTCGATGGACAGATTGATGTCCTCGAGTCTCTCCTTATCAGAGGGTTGCAGGTTGGGGTTTAAAGACAATGAGTCATCTATTACATAGGTCTTGTAGGGATCAGCACCCATGAGGAAGTTGAGGTCAGCAAAGGCACCATTTAATAATGCAATTTGCTGTAGCGAATCTGACTGGCGGGCGTTATAGTCAACGCGGGCCTGGAGGAAATCTACTTTCGCTGAGGCTCCGGTCTCGAACTTCACCTGTGATAACACCATCCGTGTCTTTGCAAGTGCAAGTCCTGTATCGATAGCAATAGCCTGCTGGTGCTGCCACACAGCCCGGGCATAGGCCTGAATGACCTGGGACACTACCAGTTGCATTTGTTCGCGGACTTGTGTCTGGGCAAGTGCTTCGTTGGCCTCCAGCTGGTCCTTGATTAGCCAGGCCCTGCCACCGGCAAAGACCGTATAGGTAGCAGTTACTCCGGTGTTATAGCTGATAGTTTGGGCGCCATTCCTTTCCTGGATGCGTCCGTCGGCGAACTCTATCTGTGTGTTTGCAGACCCTATGGTAACCCCTCCATTTGCATCAATATTTGGTAGCAGTCCGGCATTGCCTATGGTATTATTAGCCTCAGCTTGCTGCGCTGTGACTGCTGCCACCCTGATATCGAAGTTGTGTTCCAGCGCGCGGGTGATTGCCTGTTCCAGGGTGAGGCGCTCATGAGTCTGTGCGCCTGCGCTGGTAATGGTGCCGGTTAATAGTAGTGCAATGATCAATAATCTGGTCATGCTAGTCATCCAGTTTTTCTATAGCTGACGGTGTTTTTGCTTTCCTGCGGGAGAGGAAAGTGTACATCACCGGAACAATGAATAATGAAAGTAATAAGGAGAACATCAAACCACCCACGATTACGATACCCAACGGCATACGACTGGTGGATGCGGCTCCCAGAGAAAGTGCAAGTGGCAATGCTCCAAACACCATGGTAAGGCTGGTCATCAGGATCGGACGGAGACGCATGGATGCTGCGTATAGTGCAGCCTTCACAGGTGAGGCGCCCTTCTCCCTGATGTTGTTGGCAAACTCTACGATGAGGATACCATTTTTGGTGACTATACCAATCAGCATGATCATACCAATCTGAGAGAAGATGTTCAGCGTCTGGTCAGTAAGCCAGAGTGAGATCACAGCTCCTGCGATAGCGAGTGGTACGGTTAGCATGATGATAAATGGATCAATAAAGCTTTCAAACTGGGCTGCAAGAATCAGGTAAATCAGCACCAGCGCAAGCAGGAAAGCGAACAAAGTATTCGAAGAGCTTTCCTGGTAATCCTTGGATGAACCACCAAGAGAAGTAGAGAACGAATCATCTATTATATCCTTTTCCTTGAGCTGATCAAAGATGCTGTTCATGGCCTCAATGCCATCGCCAATGGTTTTGCCAGGTGCTAGATTGGCTGAGATAGTTGCCGATTTGTAACGGTTGTAGTGGTATATCTGTGACGGACTGGTAGTCTCTTCCTTGTGGACGAGGTTTTCGAGGGAGATTAGCTCACCATTGTTGTTTCTGACGTAATAGGTACTGAGATCATTTGGATCGTCACGGCTTCCTCTTTCTACCTGCCCCATTACCTGATATTGTTTGCCGCTGCGGGTGAAGTAGCCGAGTCTTCGGTTACTGAGTGCCAGCTGCAAGGTTTGGGATACATCAGCAATGGACACACCGAGCTGAGAAGCCTTGGCGCGATCGATAGAAATGGTGAGTTCAGGTTTGTTAAATTTAAGGTCGACATCCACACCCTGGAAGGTGGGGTGCTGATTGGCCATGTCCTGGAATACGGGTACTGCTTTGGCCAGCTTGCTAAAGTCGATGTTCTGGAGAATGAAGACTACGGGGAAGGCACTACCGCCTCTCTGGACAGAGATAGTTTGCTCCTGTATGGCGAATACTCGCCCGAAGTTAAACTTCTGAAATGCCTGGTTGACATTCTGTACGATCTCCTGCTGGCTTCTTTCTCTTTGGTCAGGTTCTACCAACCTCACGTTCATGAAGCCGGTATTAACTGCACCGGAACCTGTGAAGCCCGGAGCTGTTACCGACAGGATAACCTGCTTCTCTGGTACGGAGTCAATGACTGTCTCCACCAGTTGATCCATGAAGTTGTCCATGGCATCATAAGCGGTACCCTCAGGGGCTGAAACCATCGCCCTAAACCTGCTCCGGTCTTCAAGAGGGGCAAGTTCGCTCTGGAGGCCTGAGCCTATGAGGAAAATGAGTGCAAGAGATACCACAGTGCCGGTTACAGCCACCCATTTATTGCGCATCACCCAGATGAGTCCACGCTTGTATAAACGCTCCATGCCTATAAAGAAAGGCTCGCTTTTCAGGTAAAACTTAGAAGGTTTGTGCACCTTCTTTGTCATAAGCACATTGAGTACTGGTGTGAGTGTAAGCGATACGAAGGCAGATACAAGTACCGCTCCGGCTACTACGATACCAAATTCGCGGAACAGGCGTCCGGTGAAGCCCTCGAGGAAGATGATGGGCAGGAATACTACTGCCAGGGTAATGGAAGTGGAGATAACCGCGAAGAAGATTTCCTCGCTGCCCTCACGGGCTGCCCGGTGTTTCTCCATGCCTGCTTCGATCCGTTTATAAATACTTTCGGTGACTACGATACCATCATCCACAACAAGACCTGTGGCCAGCACAATAGCCAGCAGGGAAAGGATGTTGATGGTGAAGCCCATCATATACATGATGAAAAAAGCTGCAATCAGACTGATCGGAATATCTATTAGTGGGCGAAGGGCTATGAGCCAGTCGCGGAAGAAGAGATAGATAATGAGGATAACCAGCAGGAAGGCAATCACCAGTGTTTCTACCACCTCATGTATTGACTTACGGATATTGACCGTATTGTCCATGGCGATATCAACTGTAAAGTCAGCCGGGATATCTTTTTTGATATCCTCATAGCGTTTATAAAACTCATCGGCAATAGCTACGTAGTTGGATCCGGGTTGCGGAGTTACGGCAAGTGCAATCATCGGGATGGCGCTTTCCTTCAGTACCGTTTCTTCATTCTCGGGACCGAGTACAGCTTCACCCACGTCCCTTAGGCGGATATCTGTGCCGTTTACATTTTTGATTATGAGGTTGTTGAAGTCTTCTTCAGTGTAAAGCCTGCCAAAGGTGCGCACGGAGAGCTCGGTGTTGGTGCCGGCAAGCTTACCGGAGGGCAGCTCCACATTTTGCTGGTTCAGTGCCTGTTCTATGTCCTGGAAGGTGACTGCATACCCTGACATCCTGAGAGGATCGAGCCAGAGGCGCATGGCGAAGCGCTTCTCTCCCCAGATACGAATGTTACTGACACCGGGTATGGTCTGTAGTCTTTCTACCAGGACGTTTTCCACATACTCAGTAAGCTCAAGCTGGTTCTTGGTAGTACTCTGCACAGTCATAGCAATGATCGGCGAGGCGTTGGCATCTGCTTTTGAGACTACGGGAGGGGCGTCGATGTC